>JBHELE010000374.1:0-5763 GCA_046263235.1 Actinomycetota bacterium | reverse complement strand
GGTCCATGTGGTCCGAGTCGTGGAAGGTGACCAGATCGACCTCGCGGCCGTGGACGCGGGCGTCGGCCTCGGCCAGCAACCGGAAGGCGCGCTGCGCGGTGAGCCGGACCCGGTCCGGAAGGTTCGCCTCGTCGAGCGTGGCCCGGAGGCTCGAATACGTCCGGATGACGGTGTCCGCCGCCGACCGGACGTGCAGCCGAAGCGCCGTCATGCCGACGGTTTCGACGCGCTCCCGCTCGAAGGTGAACTCCATCAACCGCAGACCGCCGAGGACCTCGCCGACATGGTTCAGGTCCGCACCCGCGTCGACCAGCGCCGCCAGCGACATCGCCCCGGAGATGCCGGCGAAGCAATCGAAGTAGGCGACGCGCATCAGGCGCACTGTATACTTCGGCCGCGTCGCCCCGGACGCCGCCGAAGCACACATGAACCTGTCGAACTCCGTCCTTTCGATCCTCGCCGTGACGGGCGTCGCCCTGTCCGGCCTGTGCTTCCTCCTGTTGCTCAGCCGGGGGCTCCGAGAGCGTGCTCAGCGCGAGGGGTCGCCGCTGCCGGCGAACGAGCGGGTCGACGTTCTCCTGGAGGCCCACGCCCGGAGCATCAAACGCCTCGAACAGGCCATGGCGCAGCTGGCCGGAGGGGAACGCCAACTGGCCGAGCACATGCAGGTCGCCGTGCAGAACATCGGCGTGGTGCGGTTCGACGCGTTCGACGACATGGGCGGGCGACTGTCGTTCTCCGCCGCGTTGCTGGACGCGCGGGGGGATGGGATCGTCATCACGTCCATCAACGGCCGCCAGGACACGCGGTGCTACGCGAAGCAGGTTCGCGGGGGCACCAGCATCCACAACCTCTCCGACGAAGAGGAGCAGGCCATCCGGGAGGCAATGAGCCGGGGCCGACAAGCCGTCGAGGCGCGCTGACCGGTTGCTGGACCTCAAGGTCATCTGGGAAGAGCCGGCACCCTACAGGGCGGCGCTGGCCCGTCGAGGTTCGGCGGACGCCCTCGACCGGGCATTACGCCTGGACGAGCGGCGTCGCAGCCTGCTGACGGAAATCGAGGGCCTACGGGCTGATCAGCGCAAATACGCGAAGGCGATACCGCGTCAGCCGACGTCCGAGGATCGCGAAGAGATGATCGCTGCGTCCCGTGTGATGTCGGAGCGAATCAATGCATTGGAGCCCGACCTCATCCGGGTCGAAGACGAATTGGCCGATCTGATGGGCCGGCTCCCGAACGTGCCGGACCCCTCCGTCCCCGACGGCTCGTCCGACGAAGACAACGAGGTCATCCGCGTCGTCGGCGACCCCCCGGTGCTCGACTTCCAGCCGAAGGACCACGGCGAGCTGGGCGAGCGCCTCGGGATGATCGACATCGAGCGGGGCGTGAGGACGTCGGGATCGCGCTTCTACTACCTGACCGGTCCGGCCGTGCGGCTGGAGTTCGCCCTGGTGCAGCTCGGTCTGGACTTCGCCGAGCGCCACGGACTGTGGCCCGTGTGGACACCGGCCCTGGCCCGGCGGGAGGCCATGTTCGGCACCGGGTTCCTCCCCACGGACGAGGCGCAGATCTACGCGACCCGGGACGACGACCTCTACCTCATCGGGACCGCCGAGGTGACCCTGGCGTCCTATCACGCCGGCGAGATCCTGGACCCCGCAGAGCTCCCCAAACGCTACGTCGGCTACTCGACGTGTTTCCGGCGCGAGGCCGGCACGTACGGGAAGGACACCCGAGGCGTCTTTCGAGTCCACCAGTTCGACAAGTTGGAGATGTTCAGCTTCGTGCTTCCGGAGGACTCGCTAGCCGAGCACGATCGACTGCTCGCCCGGGAGGAGGAGTTCGTCCAGGCCCTCGGGCTGGCGTACCGCGTGGTCAACGTCTGCGTGGGCGAGCTCGGCGCGCCGGTGGCGAAGAAATACGACATCGAGGCGTGGTTCCCGGGGCAGGGGAGGTACCGCGAGATCACCTCCACGTCGAACACGACCGATTACCAGGCCCGGCGGCTGGAGACCCGGGTCCGCCTCGCGGATGGCACGCGACCCCTGCACACGCTCAACGGCACCCTATGCGCGCTGACGCGCATGATCGCCTGTCTGATCGAAAACGGGCAGCAGGCGGACGGTTCGGTCGAGATGCCCGAGGTCCTCAGGCCCTACCTGCCCGAGGCCCATTGGGTCATCCGTCCGCCGGCCTGAGCCCCGGCCCGACGGCGCGGCCGGGCTACTTCTTGCGGTCGACCGCTCGTTGCAGCTGCGCCTTGTTCATCTTCGAACGACCCGGGATGTTCATCTGACGGGCCTCGTTGTAGAGCTGCTCGCGGGTCCGGCCCTTCGGCCGGTTCGTGCGGGACCGCAGGCCTCCCCGCCTCGACGACGACATGTCCTTCACGGACGACCGGGAGGCGGTCTTGCTCTGGCCGCGCTGGGCCCGTTCCTTCTGGATGGTGCGCGCCGCGACCTCCTTGGCTCGCTTCACGGGAACCCCGCGGTCGCGCTGGCTGTCCTTGATGTGCTCGTACTTCCGTTCCTGCTTGTCGGTCCACTCCGCTCTGGGCATCGCGAACCTCCCGTGATCGTGGGCGCCATTACAGGGGTTCCCCGAACCAGATGAGAGCAATCCGCGGCGCGAACGGGCATAACGGTCCGCGATGCTGACCAACGCGCAGATCGCCGAGCACCTCCTTCGGCTCATGGCAGAGGAGGACAAGCCGCACCGCCGCGAGGCCCTTCGCCGGGCCGCCCGATCGGCCGTGATGCGGTGGCCGGAGGAGGCAGCGGAGATCGCTGAAGCCAACCGTCCGCTCTCCGAGCTCCCGTCCGTCGGCCCGTGGTTGGCCCGCCGGATCCTGCACCTCCTGCAGGAGGACCTCGAACCGCCGGACCCGCCGGATCTACGCCGGGGGTTCCTCACGCTGGCGGAGGTCCGGGCGACGCTGGCCGAGGATCCCGCGTGGCGCGGCGAGCTCCAGGCCGACCTGCAGATGCACACGACCTACAGCGACGGCAAGGCGCCGCTCCGGACGATGGTCGAGGCGGCCGCCGACCTGGGGTACCGGTATGTAGCCATCACGGACCACTCCAAGGAGCTCAAGATCGCCCGCGGCATGGACGAGGAGGAGCTGGCCGAGCAGGGCGAGGACGTGGCCCTGGTGAACGCAGAGCTGGCCGCGGCCGGAACCGACCTCCAGGTCCTGCACGCCATCGAGATGAACCTCAGCCCGGAGGGCGAGGGGGACATGGACCCGGTCGCGCTGGCAGAGCTCGATGTGGTCCTCGGGGCCTTCCACTCGAAGCTCCGCGTGGCGGAGGACCAGACGGAGCGATACCTGTCGGCGCTTCGAAATCCGACCGTGTGCGTCCTGGCTCACCCAAGAGGAAGACGGTTCGACGTCCGGCTTGGTCTCTCCGCCGAGTGGCCGCGCGTGTTCGAGGAGGCCGCTCGGTTGGACAAGGCCATGGAGATCGACGCGTTCCCCGACCGGCAGGACCTGAACGTGGAGCTGCTCGAGCTGGCCCGAGAGGCGGGATGTCGAATCTCGATCGGGACCGACGCTCACTCGGTCGGCGAGCTCCGGTACATGGAGTTCGGCCTGGCCGCGGCGGCCCGCGCTGCCATTCCGCGCGGGCGAATCCTGAATTTTCAGCCGGTGGAAGCGGTGGTCGAGTGGTCGAGGGCGGTGCGGGGACTCTAGCCGGGTTGTCTAGTACGACCGCGCGGTCGCCGCGTTCAGGTCGATCTCGAACCACAGCTGGACGCCGTCCTCCGGCAGGACCCCCCATCGGTCCGTCGTCCGGTCGACCAGGAACAGGCCCCGACCCGCTTCCGCCAGAGGAGCGGCCTCCGCGATCGTCGGCGGGTCGAAGGCCTGGCCGGGGTTGACCACCTCCACCCGCAGGCGATCTTTCGAGACCCGCACGACCATCCGGAACTCGTCCGACGGGTCGAGGCCTGCGTGCACGATGACGTTGGTCACGAGCTCGGACACCGCCAGCCGGAACCGTTCGAGGACCTCCTCCGGAATGTGGTCGCGGACGTCGTCCAGCGCGTGGCGCGCCTTCGCCGGCGAGCGGACGTCCGCCGGCAGCTTGAGGTCTCGAGCGAGCATGAGCACCCCGTCGCCGCTGTGCGGTTGCCGAATTGCTTGCCCGCCGACGGCCCCGCTTACACCGAAGTTGTCTGCATCGCACTCAAGATGGGGGCCGGGTACACTCGCCTGCCGGGGGGATGGCCGAGCGGCCGAAGGCGGCGGTCTTGAAAACCGCTAGGGGCGCCAGTCCCTCGGGGGTTCGAATCCCTCTCCCCCCGCCCCGCACCGACGGTGTCTACCCGTTGTAGTCCTTCTTGGGACGCTCCAGATCTCCTCGATCCTTCTGGATCTGGATGAGCTCCATCATGTTCTCCTTGGCAGCCTTCAGGCCGGCCCGCTTGATGGTCTTCGTCTGGCCGGCCGCCTTGAGGTCGTCTTCGACGACGTTGTTCGAGTCGCCATGATCCTCATAAGGCAGCTTGCAGCCGCACGTGTAGCACATGTCACCCCCCTTTCACCGCAGCAGCGGCCGGATCACGTTCAAGTACTGCATGAGGTGGCGCGGAGCCAGGAACAGGTCCCGAACCCGGCGTTGCGCCTCCGCGCCCATCCTCTCCGCCTCATCCCGTTTCTGAAGCAGGCGGACGACCGCCGCCCCGTAGGCCTCGAGATCGGTTGGCTCGACCAGGATCGCCGTCGATCCGTCGGTGACCTGGTCCTGGATCCCCCCGATCCGGCTGGCCACGACCGGCCTGGCCTTCCACATGGCCTCGGCCACCGTCAGCCCGAATCCCTCCGCGAGGCTCTTCTGCACCACGACCTCCGCTCGCCGCTGCAGCGCGTTCACGATCGCGGCGTTTTCCTCGCCGTCGTCCATCGGCAAACACGCCAGGTGGACCTGCGCGCTGACGTCGTCCGGAAGTTCAGACCACGCCTCGGCGCATTCGGCCAGGACGGCCGCGCCCTCGGGATCGTCCGCCACTGCCTCGACCGAGGGGCCGGCCAGCATGAGGTGCGCGCCCGAGCGACCGGCCACGTGCTGGGCGAACCCGGTGATAACGCCGAGGGGATCCTTCAGACGATCCCACCGAGAGACCTGCACGACGATCGGCGTGTCGAATGACGGCGCCGGCGCCCCCGCCGAGAGATCGGCCGCGCGCCGAACCAGGCCGGCCGTCCCGTCCTCGTGGACGAACGACGGCACGCCCTCCGGCTCACCGCTGAACAGGCCGGCGGTCTGGAGAATGGCCCGCACCTCCTCCGGCCCGAGGTCCTGGTTCTTCGGCGAGAACGCGTCGATCGACGGAGGGATGGTGACGGCGCGGTCCCGATCGAGTCCCTCCCAGACGTACGCGTCGCGAGAGAACACGTACACCCCGGCCGGGAGCACGTGGGGCCTGAGGAAATCCCAGGCCCGGCGAGCGAGGTCGTTGGGCGAATCCAGACCGACGTGGCATCGCCAGAGGACGATCGCCCCGGCATCGCGCATGGCGGCGCACATCCCGGCGGTCTGGGGATCGTGCAGGATGACGACGTCGCCGGGGCGAACCACGGACGCCAGGGCCTGCGCGTTCTCCGCGGCCGTCTCTTCGTAGACCCCCGCCTCTGCATCACCGAGCGGACCCGCGTCGCCGGCGAACCCGTGAAGATGATTGTGGATCCGCTTCGTCACCTCGAAGAACGGCGGGCTACCGCCGATCACCATCCACTGCGCGTCGACGCCGGCCCCGCG
>JBHELE010000373.1:0-2589 GCA_046263235.1 Actinomycetota bacterium | reverse complement strand
GCCGCCAATCGCTCGCCGAGCACCTCGATCCTCAGGAGCTGTTCGAGGTCACCAAGCAGGGGTTCGAGTTCTTCGAATCCGCGTACGGCTATCCCTATCCGTTCGGCAAGTACGACCAGGTCTTCGCACCCGAGTTCACCTCGGGGGCCATGGAGAACGCCGGGTGCGTGATCTTCAACGAGGCCTACATCTTCCGCTCGCGGGTGACCGACGCCATCCGGGAGCGCCGGGGCGACACCATCCTGCACGAGATGGCTCACATGTGGTTCGGCGACCTGGTCACCATGCGGTGGTGGAGCGACCTCTGGCTGAACGAGAGCTTCGCCAGCTACATGTCGGTGCTGGCCCAGTCCCAGGCCACGCGATGGTCCGATGCGTGGAGCACGTTCGCCCATACGGAGAAGACCTGGGCCCTCCGGCAGGACCAGCTCCCGACCACCCATCCCATCGTCGCCGACATCCCGGACGTGGAGTCGATCCATCTGAACTTCGACGGCATCACGTACGCGAAGGGGGCCGCCGTCCTGCGCCAGCTCGCGGCGTGGGTGGGCGAGGAGCGCTTCCTGGACGGGGTGAAGGCGTACGTGAAGCGCCACGAGTTCGGCAATGCCGAGCTGGCGGACTTCCTGGCCGCGCTGGAGGAGGTGTCCGGACGCGACCTCCGGGCCTGGTCGAAGGAGTGGCTGGAGACCGCCGGCGTGAACACGGTCCGGGCCGACTTCGCCGTGGGCGACGGCGGAGAGGCGGGCGGGTTCGAGCGATTCGCGGTGCTTCAGTCCCCTCCCGAGTCGCATCCCACGCTCCGCCGGCATCGCCTGGCCGTGGGTCTGTACGACCTCGGTGAAGATGGGCTGGTCCGCCGGCGACGAGTGGAACTGGACGCCCGAGGCCATCGCACCGAGGTCCCCGACCTGGTGGGCGAGTCCGTGCCCGACCTGGTGTTGGCGAACGACGACGACCTGACGTTCGCCAAGGTCCGGCTGGACCCCCGGTCGCTGGCGACCGTGGTCGAGCACCTCGGCGTGATGCCGGACCCCCTCGCTCGCGCGGTGTGCTGGACGGCCTGCTGGGACATGACCCGGGACGCGGAGATGCGGGCCCGGGAGTATCTCCGGCTGGTGCTCCGAAACGCCGGAGGAGAGTCCCGCGTCACGCTGCTGCAGAACCTGCTGAACCAGGCGGCATCGGCGGTGTGGGTATACGGTCACGTGTCGAACCGCGATGCCGCTTCGTCCGAGCTCGCGGAAGCGGCCCTGGCCGCCACCCGCGAGGCCGACCCCGGGAGCGACCGCCAGCTGGCCTGGGTCCGGGCCTTCATCGCGGAGGCCCGCTCTCCCCAGCACCTCCGCCTGGTCGAGGGCCTGCTCCAGGGCGACGTGCCGTTCGAGGGTCTGGCCGTGGACACGGATCTCCGGTGGCACGTCGTCCGGTCGCTGGCGGCAGCCGGGAAGGGCGGACAGGATGGGATAGAGCGGGAGCTGGAGCGCGATCCCACCGACCGGGGGCAGCGCCACGCCGCGGCGGCCCGGGCCGGGCTGCCGTCGGCCGAGGCGAAGGAGGCGGCGTGGCGGCTGGTGGTCGAGGATGCCTCCCAGTCCGTGGCGATGATCAACGAGGTCATCGGGGGATTCCAGCGATTCGGGCAGGAGCCGCTGCTCGCGCCCTTCGCCGAGCGGTTCTTCGACGACGTCCCCAAGGTGTGGGCCAACCGGGACCTGGAGGTCGCGCTGTCGTTCGGCCGGGGGCTGTATCCGCATCTCATCGTCGAGCACTCGACGGTCGAGCGAACGGACGCCTACCTCAGGAACGGCGACGTCCCCGGCCCGATCCGCCGACTGCTCTTGGAAGGCCGCGACGGCGTCCTGCGCGCTCTGCGGGCACGGGAGACGGACGCGTCGGGACGCTGAGACAGCGCCCGCTGCGTCCGGTCGCGCCTCCCAGGACGCCGCCAGGGGTACAGTTCGAGCGTGGGTCAACCGCTGGTCTACGGAATGGTGTTGGCCGGCGGTGAGGGCAAGCGCCTGGCCCCCCTCACCGCCGACCGGGCGAAGCCGGCCGTCCCGTTCGGCGGAAGCTACCGACTGATCGACTTCGTCCTCTCGAACCTGGTCAACGCCAACGTGCGCAAGATCGCCGTGTTGACGCAATACAAGAGCCACAGCCTCGACCGGCACGTCACCACCACGTGGCGGCTCTCGCCGCTGCTCGGCAACTACATCACCACCGTTCCGGCCCAGATGAGGCGGGGCCGCCGGTGGTTCGCCGGGTCCGCCGACGCCATCTACCAGAACCTGAACCTGATCTACGACGAGCAGCCCGACTACATCTGCGTCTTCGGGGCCGACCACCTGTACCGAATGGATCCCTCGCAAATGGTGGCCGAGCACGTCGAGTCGGCCGCCGGGGTGACGGTGGCCGGCATCCGCGTTCCCATCGAGCAGGCCAGGGCGTTCGGCGTGATCGAGACGGCCCGCGATGGACGGACCATCGAACGCTTCCGGGAGAAGCCCCGCGATCCGGTGGGGCTTCCCGACGCACCGCACATGGTGTTCGCCTCGATGGGCAACTACGTGTTCACCGCGTCGACCC
>JBHELE010000372.1:0-6880 GCA_046263235.1 Actinomycetota bacterium | reverse complement strand
ACGCATCGGCCCTCGTCGTCCAGGCGAACCTCCCACAGGTTGCTGTACTCGCGCTGCGGCTCGGTGAAGTACTTCGCCCACCCGCGGACGAATCCGATGCCGTCGCACAAGGCCCTGATCTCGTAGCGGAACTCGGTGTCGCCGGGTTCGTCCTTTCGGTTCAGCCAGTCGGCCACGATGGCGTCGCGACCCTTGATGCCGTCGCGAAACGGCTCCGTGTAATACGTGGCGTGGGGCGTGAACAGGGCTTCGACGTCGCCTCGGTCGTTCGACTCCCACGCCCGCCGATAGCCTTCGACCCATCGGATCAGCGATTCACGGTCCATCGGACCTCCTGTTGTCCTGCCCGGGCGCCGTAGGACGCTATCGAAGGCTGGGCCCTCCGACCAGACGGCCGACGATGTCCTCGCCGAGCGGCGAGCACCGACCATCGAAGCAGGCGTCGACCATGACCGCCCAGGGCGTGCCGTCGAACCCGACCTGGACGTCGATGAAGTCGTACTCGGCGTGGCACCGCACCGGGCCGCAGGCCCCCTCGACGAGAGCATCACGGGGGTCGTTGACCGCCGCGGCATAGAAGATCGGATCGGCACGCAGCGCGTCGACCGACAGTCCCATGTAGGCGTTCCAACGGACTCCCGCGTAGCGGTCCTCGTCTCGCGGGTAGGGATCGCGCGGGGCGTTCGTGCTGCCCATGAAAACGAAGGCGATCCGGCCGGGCGTCCTCTTCGGCCCGATTGCGAGCGCCGGCAACGCGGCCTGGGTGACGCCGGGCGGTGCGATCATCATTGGCTTCGACCACGTCTTCCCCCCGTCGTGCGAGAGGGCGAGGTACGGCCGGTAATCGTGGGCGATCCACAGGTAGTAGAGATTGCCGGCACGGTCAGCGACGACCGAGGCCTCGTGGTCCCATCCGGTGTCGCCGTCACCGCCGGCGTTGAAGCCGTTGTTCGCTACCTGCACTCGCGTCCAGCTGGCTCCCTCGTCCTTGCTGATGGCGACGTACGGCTGGCCGCACCAGCCGCGGGGCAGGTACACAGTCCCGTCGGAGCCGACGAACCCGTGGCCGGTGGCGCCGTCGCACACGCCGGGGACCCCGGCGGTGCCGTCCTCGGCCCCGGGGTTCGGACCATAGGCAGGGGCGCCGGTGAGCGTGAAGGTGGCGCCGCCGTCCAGCGACTTCACGCATGAGGTCCCGAGCGACGTCGGACTCGCCACGCCGATCCCGATCGCGCAGTCGTAGATGACGTTTGGATACCCCGACGGCTTCGCGCCGCCCGCCGGGGCGGGTCCCGCGAAGATCGTCTGATGGTCGGTGATCTCGCACGCGACCGGGTGTGTCGCCCACGACACGCCGCCGTTGTCCGTGTACGACAGGAGCTGGCACGGCAGGATCAGGTCGTCGGTGAACAACCTCCCCGTCGTTTGGTCGAGGAACAGGTAGGGATCCTCGGTGTAGACACGCTGGTAGATCCCGCCCAGAAGGCGGGGCGAGATGTCGACCCAGGCCCTCCCGCCGTTGTGCGAGCGAAGGACTCTGGTCTCGAAGAACACCGCATTCTGCGCTGCGGCCTGGATGAACACCCAGCCGTCCCGGTTCACGCCGAGGGTCGGTTCGAGCCCCAGATAACCGGTTCGGAACAGGCGCGCCTCCGGGGCGTGAGCGGCGACTGACGAGGACCGGATTGCCCGGCCGCCCGCGCGATACGCGACCGCCCTCCCGCCCGCCCCGGCCTTGCCCGTCGGGTCGGCCCTCCGCGCGTCCCGCTGGATTTCGCCCTGAATGCGGAAGATCTCTGAAGCCGAGGGTAGGTCGGTGAGGTCGCCGGATGCGTCGGGCTCATCGCGAAGTTCCGTGGTCCGGATCGTCCACTGCCCGCTCGGTCCCGACGACAACAGCGCCGCGACGACCGCAGCGTTCACCAAGAGGAGCGCGACGAGCGCGATCGCGGATCGGCGGGCGACGGACATCGAACGAGCGGAATGTACTCCAACCGGGCCGGCGCGACCTGTTGCGGCAGCCAACGCCGCCGCGATCGATCGGATCAACCGAAGCTACGCCGGCGTCCGCCTACGCCGCCGTCACCGAGTAGAGCGCCCACTCTCCGGGAACACCCTTCAGCTCCGCCACGCCGCGCCGCTCGAACTGGATCCCGGAGCCGGCCACGAGATCCTTGACGGTGCTGGAGACGAGGACCTCGCCGCCGTCGGCGTTGGCCGCGACTCGTGCGCCGATGTGAACGGCGATCCCGCCGACCTTGCCGTCGACGACCTCGCACTCCCCGGTATGGAGTCCCGCCCGAACGTCCAGGCCGAGGTCCTTCACGCCGTCCCTGATGGCGCAGGCGCATCGAATGGCCCGGGCCGGCCCGTCGAAGCTGGCGAAGAATCCGTCGCCCGCCGTGTCGATCTCGCGGCCGCTGAACCGCACCAGCTGACGCCGGACGGTGGCGTGGTGTTGCTGGACGAGCTCGCGCCACGCCCGGTCGCCCACCTCCGCGAGCCTTGCCGTCGACCCGACGATGTCGGTGAACAGGACCGTCGCCAGGACGCGTTCGGTCTGCACGACGTCCCACTCGCCCCGGTCCCAGATTCGCTGCAGGAAACGTTGGATCTCGCGCACCTTCGGATCGGACTCGACCCACCAGCCGTGATCCTTGCCCGGAAGCACCACCAACTCGGAACCGACGATTCGGTCGTGCATGTACTCGGCTTCGGCGAGAACATGAACATCGTCATCCTTCGGATGGAGGATCAGCGTCGGGACCGCGATCGCCGAGAGCGTGTGTCGCACGTCGATGCCCATGTTCATCCGCCGGAGGGCGTCGAGAGCTCCCGGACTGCTGCTCGACAGGACCCAGCGCCGCCACCACCGTTTGGCTTGCTCGTCGTGGGCGATGCTCGGCGAGAACCCGGCCAGATAGTCGTCGAGCCAATCTGGCGTTCCGAACTTGCCGGCGTCCTGCCGAAGCGTGTCGAGCCATTCGTCTTGCGAAGGCGCCCACGGGTAGTCATCAGCCCGAACGTTCGATGCCCCGCTTGCATAGACGATCAGGGCTGCCGTTCGTTCCGGGTAGGTCGCGGCGAATAGCAAGCTCATCGGGCCACCTTCCGACACCCCGACGATGGCAGCGCGGTTCGACCCGACCGCGTCCATGACCGCGCGGATGTCGTCCATCCGTGTCTCGAGGTCGGGGATCCCGGCGGCGCGGTCCGACAGGCCGGTTCCTCGCTTGTCGAAGACGATCACCCGGGCGAAGGACGCCACGCCCCCAAGGAAGTCGGCGGCCGGCCCTTCCCAGGCGACGTCTAGCGTCGAGAGGATCCATCCCGAGACGAACACGATGTCGAACGGCCCGTCGCCCACGACGGCGTAGGCGATGCTGACGTCGCCGCTTCTCGTGTATCGAACCTCCGGGACGTTCACGGGCCCAGTGTCCTCCCCGGTCGTGGCGTCGGCAATGTCCAAACGCGAGCGCTCTCCATTCAGTAGCGTTTCGCGGATGTTCGAAGGATTCGAGCTCTCCACGATCGAGACGCCCGAGGCCGCGATCCGGGTGCGGGTCGGTGGATCGGGTCCGCCGGTGCTGCTCCTGCACGGCCACCCGGAGACCCATGTGATGTGGCATCTGGTGGGACCTCGCCTGGCCGATCGATTCACGGTGGTGGCCGCCGACCTCCGTGGGTACGGAGACAGCTCGAAGCCGCCGACCACACGCGACCACGAGCCGTATTCGAAGCGGGCCATGGCCCGGGACATGGTCGGCGTCATGGCGGCGCTGGGGTTCGGGCGCTTCGCGGTGGCCGGCCACGACCGGGGCGCCCGGTGCGCGTATCGCATGGCGCTCGACCATCCGGATCGCGTCGCGAAGCTGGCGGTCCTGGACATCGTCCCCACCGCGGAGATGTGGCGCCGCATGGACCGTGACCTCGCCTTCGCCAACTGGCACTGGCTCTTCCTGGCCCAGCCCGACCCGCTGCCGGAGCGGCTGCTGGCGTGCGATCCGGACGCCTACTACTTCCGGTCGGGCCGCGACCGCTTCCACCTGGAGGCGCTCGCGGCGTACCTCCGGGCCGTCCACGACCCGGCCACGATCCACGCGATGTGCGAGGACTATCGCGCCGGCGCCACGTTCGACCGGGAGCTCGACGAGGCGGACGCGGCCGCGGGCAAGCGAATCAGATGTCCCGTCCTCGTCCTGTGGAGCCGGCACGAGGAACTCGACCGGTGGGACCCGGTGGCCTTGTGGCGCGGATGGGCCGACGACGTGAGGGGGCGAGCGTTCGACTGCGGCCACCACCTGCCGGAGGAAGCGCCCGAGGAGACCAGCGCCGAGCTGCTCTCGTTCCTGCTCGGCTAGGCGGCCGCGGCCCGGCTTGGTACCGGCCCGACCGGTATCATCCAGCTTCTGCCTCGCAGGCCGGGCGGGGCTTCGCCTGGGGGATCGACGAGCCGGCCGGACGGGAGGCTCGCCGGCACGGTGGACTCGCTGAACGACCGACCCCTCCGCATCGCGCTGCTGTCGTACCGGTCGAAGCCGCACTGCGGCGGGCAGGGCGTGTACGTGCGGAACCTCAGCCGGGAGCTGGTCGCGCTGGGCCATCACGTGGAGGTGTTCTCGGGACACCCGTATCCCGAGCTGGACGCCGGACCGGTCCTCCGACGGCTCCCCAGCCTGGACCTGTATCTGGAATATCCGTTTCGGGCACCGCCCGTTCGCCAGTGGCGCGATCCCATCGATGCGGTGGAGGTCGCCGCGATGTGGACGGCGGCGTTCCCGGAACCGCTGACGTTCTCGCTGCGGGCGGCCCGAGAGCTTCGCCCTCGAGCCGCCGACTTCGACGTCGTTCACGACAACCAGAGCCTCGGGTACGGCCTGCTCGCCATCCGAGCGACCCGCCTTCCGGTCGTCGCCACGATCCACCACCCCATCAGCATCGATCGGAGGATCGAGCTGGAGCAGGCGGAAACGTTCCGCCGGCGCTTGATCCTTCATCGCTGGTACGGGTTCGTCCGCATGCAACGCCGGGTGGCGGCGCGGTTGTCCCCGATCGTCACGGTGTCTCGCGCCGCCGCCGCGGACATCCAGCGCGAATTCGGCGTGCCGGCGGCGCGGCTTCGCGTGGTTCCGCTCGGCGTCGACACCGACGCGTTCCGCCCGCCGTCCCTGCCGCGTCAGCCCGGCCGGATCGTCGCCGTGGCCAGCGCGGACACGCCGCTAAAGGGTGTGGCCACCCTCCTTCGGGCCGTGGCGAAGCTCGCCACCGAGCGCGACGTGTCGCTCACCGTCATCGGGCAGTCGCGGCCGAGCAGGGAGACCCGTCGCCTCATCGAGGAGCTCTCCATCGCCGACCGCGTGCGGTTCACGGGCGGTCTGGAGCAGGCCGACATGGCGGCAGAGCTCGGGCGGGCCGAGGTCGCCGTGGTGGCGTCGTTGTACGAGGGATTCTCCCTTCCTGCCATCGAGGCGATGGCGTGCGGCACGCCCCTGGTCGCAACGCGGGCCGGTGCCCTTCCGGAGGTCGTCGCCGACGCGGGGAGGCTGGTCGGGCCGGCCGATGCCGAGGAGCTTCGTTCGGCGTTGCTGGACCTGCTCGATGACGCGGAGCAGCGAACGCGGCTGGGAGAGGCGGGCCTGCGAAGGGTCCGCGAGCGGTTCACGTGGCGAAGGGCCGCGGAGGAGACCGTTCGGTGCTATCGCGAGGCGATCGCGTCGAGGGCGACGGGCCCGTGCTGACCGTCGATTTCGACCGGTTCCCCATCGGGTCCGGGGACCGCGTGCTGGACGTCGGCTGTGGCGGGGGGCGGCATGCTTTCGAGGCGTTGCGACGGTCCCGTCACGTCGTGGCGCTGGACCTGTCGTCGGACGAGCTTCCCGGCGTGGCCGCGATGACGCGAGCCATGCGCGCGGCGGGCGAGTGCGCGCCGTCGGCCAGCGGATCGGCCGTTCGGGCAGACGTGCTCCGGTTGCCGTTCCGCGACGGCGCGTTCGACCGTGTCATCGCGTCCGAGATCTTGGAGCACGTGCCCGATGACGCGGGGGCGATGGCGGAGGTCGCGCGGGTGCTTCGCCCGGACGGGCTGGCCGCCGTGACCGTTCCGCGGTGGTGGCCCGAGCGGGTGTGCTGGGCGATCAGCGCCCGGTATCACCAGGTGGCGGGGGGCCACGTGCGGATCTACGGACGTGAGCTGGTGCCGAAGCTCCGCGGGGCCGGGTTCGAGCCGATCGGCCGGCACCACGCCCACGCCCTGCACTCGCCGTACTGGTGGCTGAGGTGCGCGGTCGGGATCGACCGGACCGACCACGCCGCGGTGAAGGCGTATCACCGGATGCTGGTGTGGGACATCGAACGCCGGCCGCGGATCACCAGGACCGCCGAACGCCTCCTGAATCCGGTGCTCGGCAAGAGCCTCGTCCTGTACCTCCGAAAGCGCGTCGAGGCGCAGTCCGCGGTCCGGGGTCATGTCGCGGCCTGAGGCGCCGGCGATCCCGGGCATCGTGGACGGGGCGGCCATCGCCGCGACCGCCGGGTGGATCGCCCGCGTGCAGGAGCCGTCGGGCGCGATCCCCTGGTTCCCCCGCGGGCAGGTGGACGTGTGGGATCACGTCGAGTCGGCCATGGCGCTCACCGCAGCCGGGCGGTGGGCCGAAGCCCGGGGAGCGTTCGAGTGGCTGCGTCGAACGCAACGCGCCGATGGGTCGTGGCCGCTCCGCCAGCGCCGGGGACGGGTGGAGGACGGGGGGGCGGACGCCAACCACTGTGCGTACGTCGCCGTGGGAACCCTGCATCACCTCCTGATCACCGGAGACGAATCGTTCGCGCACCACGTATGGCCCACCGTTCGGCGGGCCCTGGACTTCGCGGTCGGCCTGCAGAC
>JBHELE010000371.1:0-4570 GCA_046263235.1 Actinomycetota bacterium | reverse complement strand
CGCCAGGGGAGACGAGCGCCAACAGCTCCGGTGGTTCGTGTTCGGCGCGGTGCTCGTGGTCCTCGCCCTGGCGGCGACCATCCCGTTCGGCTACATCGGCTCTCGCGAGATCCCCAAGGTCCTGTCGGTCGTCACGGTCCTGGCCTTCAGCACGGTCCCCGTGTTCTCGGGGATCGCGATCCTTCGATACCGCCTGTACGACATCGACCTCGTCCTCAACAAAGCGGTGGTCTACGCCCTGCTCGGAGCGTTCATCACGCTCATCTATGTGGGCGTGGTCGCCGGCGTGGGGACGGCCATCGGCAACCGAGGATCGGTGTTCCTCTCGGCGGTCGCGGCAGGCCTCGCCGCCCTGGCGTTCCAGCCGGTTCGACGCCGAGCCCAGGCTCTGGCGAACCGGCTGGTGTACGGCGAGCGAGCCACGCCGTATGAGGTCCTCTCACGGTTCTCCGAGCGCCTCGGCGAGGCCTACTCCGTGGACGACGTCCTGCCTCGCATGGCCCGCATCGTCGCCGAGGGGACGACGGCGTCGCCGGTGCACGTCTGGCTTCGGCTCGGGGATCGTCTTCGCCCGGCGGCGGCATGGCCGGAACGGCTCAAAGCCGTAAACGACCTTCCGTTGGAAGGCGATGACCTTCCCGACTTCGGCGGGCCGGTCGCCTTCGCCGTCCGGCACCAGGGGGACCTCCTGGGTGCGATCACCGTCGAGCCGAGGGCCGGCGAGCCATTCACCCCCATCCAGCGCCGGCTGGTGGAGGACGTTTCCTCGCAGGCCGGCCTGGTCCTGCAGAACGTCCGCCTCACGGCGGAGCTCCGAGCCCGCCTCGAGGAGATCTCTCGCCAGGCGGCCGAACTGCGGGCCTCGCGTCAGCGGCTGGTCGCCGCCCAGGACGAGGAGCGGCGACGGCTCGAGCGAAACATTCACGACGGAGCGCAGCAGCAGATCGTGGCCATCGGGGTCAAGCTCGGCCTGGCCCGCGCGCTGGTCGACCGCGACCCCGTCAAGGCAACCCAGGTGCTCACGGAACTGCACCGGGAGAACCAGGAAGCCCTCGAGACGCTCCGCGACCTGGCCCGGGGCATCTACCCGCCGCTCCTCGCGGATCATGGCCTCGCCGCCGCGCTGGAGGCGCAGGCCCGAAAGAGCCCCGTGCCGGTCTCGGTCGATGCCGACGGTGTCGGCCGGTTCCCGCAGGAGGTCGAAGCCGCGGCGTACTTCGTGATCCTCGAGGCCATTCAGAACGTGGCGAAGTACGCGAAGGCCGGAGCAGTCACGATCCGCCTGGCCGCCGCCGACGGCGAGTTGCGCCTGGCGGTCGTGGACGACGGGGCGGGCTTCGATCCGAGCACGGTCCGCCGAGGGTCGGGCCTGAGCAATATGGGCGATCGGCTGGCCGCACTGGGGGGCGCGCTCGACGTTCGATCGTCGCCCGGAGGTGGAACGACGGTGGAAGGACGAATACCGATCGCGACCCGAACCGAGGCGCCGTGACCTAGGCCGCCGAGGCCTCCTGCCACGCTTCCGCCAGACGATCGGGGCTGAACGACGACTTCGGGATGTACGCGGCCGCCCCGCACTCGGCGGCGCGGGGCGCGTACTCCTCCTCCTCGTACGTCGAAAGCAGCAGGATCACCACGCGGTGGTCGGCGTCGCTCAGGATTCGGCGGGTGGCGTCCAGGCCGTTGATCCCCGGCAGGTTCACGTCCATCAGGACGAGGTCGGGGTCGAGGTCCTTGGTCGCGTCGACCGAAGCTTCGCCGGTCTCGACCTCGCCCACGACCTCGAATCCGTCCGTCGCCTCCACCACCATCCGGGCGGCGAGGCGGAACGGCTCCTGGTCGTCCACGATCAGCACTCGCACGGTCAACTCCGCTGGGCCTCCTGCTACCAAGGCTCCCACGCATGCCGCGGACTCGAAAGGATGCTCGCACGAGACATCGGGGTGTTGCCAACCACACCGGAGCATCCGGCGACCAGTACAGTTCCGGCGTGTTCGGGGAGCAAGAGGCGCTGGTTCTGGAGGTCACCCCGTTCCCCTTGCACGGCGTGACCTACTTCGACATCAAGGTGGTGTTTCGCGATCGGTCGGTGCATGACGCCCGGCTCGGACCCGAGAGCGTTCCGCCTGACCTGCACCCGGGTGAGCAGGTCCTGGCGATGCAGGCCGCGAACATGATCGTGTCGCTTCGCCGACCGGAGCCGGCGTCCTGACCGGCCCTACCAGAACAGCGAGTCCCACTGGTTGGCCACGGCGTTCAGGGCGTGCAGGAGCGCATCGTCGCCGCCAGACTTCACTCGGAGTACGGCGTCGGGGATTCGGATGCTCCGCTGCGACCCATCGGGCAACCGAACGATCCGCGCCGCCGTCGACAGGAAGATCTGCGCGGACTGGCTGGCGACCTCGCGGCTGTCGGGGTCGTCCACGAAGAGCTTGAAGCACGGCGTGAACTCGCTCGACAGATCCACGAAGACCCAGGCCAGCTGGCGCGTCCCATCCGCCTCTCCGTACCGGATGGAGCCGCGACCGGGCTCTTCTTCCACGGCCAGTGATCGCCCCGTCGATTCGCCCCACTGACGCGCCAGCGGGAGCACCACGTTGTTCCAGATCTCCGGCACGGCGGGATTGGCGCTGTCCAGAACGAAACGGATCTTCGTGACGCGGTCGTTCTCGAGAGCCGGCTGGAGGAAGTGGCGGAATCCGTCGGGGTAGGACAGGCCTCCGAGTGGGACCTTGAACCAGTACATGATCCCCGCCCCCGTCTCCGCGAACTGCCGGCCGTCGCGAGCCACCGCCTCCCACGGACGAATGATTTGAAGTCCCTGCCCCTCGGATCCAACCGCTGGGGGAGTAGAAGGAGGTGACATCGGTGTCTTCGGCGGCTTTCCGTCCTGGGCCTCTTCGACCTTCTCGCCGCGGAGCTTTCGCATCGGTCGCTGCCGGTTCGCGTTGTACGGCTGGTAGACCTCGTACGGTGGCTCCCCTGGCTTGGCCCGATACAGGCCGTGTCGCTTCCAGGCGATCTTGCTCTTCGTGATCCAGCTGAACGCGTCGCGGTAGACGGGGGCGGTGACGCAGATGTGCCCGCCGTCGCCGAGCGACATGACCCTCGCCGCGCCATCCACGTGGGCCCCGAACACGTCGGTCGCCCGGCCGCGTTCGGACTGGATCCGGACCTCGCCCATGTCGATGCCGATCCGGGCCTTGATCTGCGGATGTGGATGCAAGCGGTCCTGGATCTCCACGGCCCGCTCGACCGCGAGCGACGGTGCCCGGAACAACGCGATCAGCCCGTCGCCGGTCCATTTCACGACCCGCCCGGCGCCGTCGCGGGTCACGATCTCGGTCAGGAGCGCGTCGTGTTCCTTTCGCAGCTCCTGATACGTGTGCTCGTCCGCTCGCTTCGTCACGGCACGCTTGATGGCGGTGGACCGAACCATGTCCTCGAACAGGACCACCGCGAGGGCGGTGTCCTCCGTCTGTCCGGCCGGAGATCGAGGGCGAACCGAACGCGAGACCACGTTCCCATGATCGCGGTTGTGGACACGTCCGGACAAGGCCCGCGCCTTGCGGGCGGGCCGGAGCGTGGCTATCGTTTCGATGTCGGCGTGTCCTACGCCCAACCTCGACCCGGCGCTCACGCCGCCGGCATCCGCGAGGCAAAGGGGACTCAGTCCTCGGGACGGTCTTGCGGGATCCCTTCGGGCCGCGCCCAAGGGAGCGTGAGTCCCGAGGCCGTGGCCGGTGGAGGGAGGAGCGATGACCGAGAACAAGACCTTCAAGCGCCGTGTTCGCGCGCGCATGACCAAGACCGGCGAGAGCTACGCGACGGCGCGCGAGCGGGTCGAGGACAAGCGGGATCGAAACACGGCGGCCCGGGTCCGACTCTCCGCGGCCGACGACCTGATCTCGGGCGCGTCGCTCCGGGGCGCGACGGGCAAGGCCTGGGAGGAGTGGTTCGCCATCCTGGACCGGTGGGGGGCTCGCGAGAAGAAGCATCCCGAGATCGTGCGATACCTCATGGGGGAACACGGGGTGCGCGGCTGGTGGTCTCAGTCGATCACGGTTGGATACGAGCGGGCTCGCGGGATGCGGCTCAAGTACCAGTCCCTGAACGGCGGATTCACCGCGACGGCGTCGAAGACGATCGCCGTTTCGGTCGACGTCCTGTTCGATGCGTTCGTCGACGAGCGGCAGCGGCGCACGTGGCTGAGCGAAGGCGCGATCTCGCTTCGAGCCTCGCAGCCGGGGCGGTCTGCCCGGTTCGACTGGGAGGACGGCTCCACCCGGGTCAACGTCGGGTTCACGCCGAAGGGCCCGTCGAAGGCGACCGTCTCGGTCTCGCACGAACGCCTCCCCGACGCCGACGACGTTGAGGCGACGAAGGCGATGTGGAAGCAGCGACTGGACGAGCTGAAGACGTCGCTGGAGTCCTGACGGCCGAAGCAACTGCCTCGGAAACGGACGAAGGCGCGGCCGAGCCGCGTCTTCGTCCTATCCGGCGAGTTTCTGCATCGCGTTTCGAATCGCGTCGCGGGCCCGGTCCATGATCGACACGAGCGGTCCGACGG
>JBHELE010000370.1:0-3287 GCA_046263235.1 Actinomycetota bacterium | reverse complement strand
GGATTATAGCGATCGAATGCAGATGCAACGAGTTGCATCACGCACGGGCCGCCCGGGCTCGCATGCGTCAGCGGACGGTCGGGCAATCGCGTTGAAGGAGCTGACCGCCGCCGAAGAGCCCTGGGAAACGGCGAGGAGCCGCCACGTGGACGGCTCCTCGACAATCGGACGGTCGTCGGGAGGGGGGGTTCGGAGGTCCGGCGAATCCGTCCGTCGCCACAGCGTTCCCCCGACGTCGCGGTCCTAAACGAACTATTTTCCTGGGATAGTTCCGCCATGCCGGTCGTGGTGGTGGGGGCATCCGGCCTGATCGGAACGAGGGCGGTCGCGGCGCTGTCCCGGACCTCTCCGCAGGTGCGCGCGTACGTTCGGAGCAGGGACGCCGCCGCCGCCCTGAGCGCGGCCGGAGCGAAGGTGGCGGTCGGGTGGGCCGGCGACGTGGACAACCTGGCCACGGTCATGGCCGGAGCGCACACGGTCGTCCATCTGATCGGGGGGCTCGACCTCCCGTCCGACGACGAATTCCGCGCCGCGAACCTCGATTCGGTCCGTGTGGCGGTGGATGCGGCGCGACGGGCCAAGGTGGAGCGGTTCGTGTTCATCTCGTATCCGGGGGCCGATCCCGACTCCCCGAACGCGTACCTGAGATACAAGGGAATGGCCGAGCGGGCCGTCTCGGATTCCGGGATGGCGTTCGCGATCATCCGTTCGACCCATGTCTACGGCACCGGGAGCCGATGGCTCGATGCCGTTCGAGCCGAGGCTCGTCGGCGACCTCCGGTGGTGATCGGATCGGGCAAACAGATCGTCGCGCCGGTGCTGGCCGAGGATGTCGCGGCGACGATCGTGGCAGCCGATGACCGCGCCGAGCTCCGCTCGGGGACGTGGGGCCTGGAGGGTCCGGATCGGCTCACCGCTGACGAGCTGGCGGACGTGCTGGGGGCGCGAGGGCGGCGAAAGGTTCACGTGGGCGCCGGGACGGCGACCGCCCTGGCCCGCATGATGGGCCGGCGGGTCAGCCGGACCACACTGGAGGTCCTGGCGTCGGATAGCCTCTCGGATGCTCCCGACGCCGCGGGCGAGTTCGGTGTCTCCTTGACCGCGTTTCGGGCATGGATCGCAGCACAGACCGCGCGCGAGCCGGCTGGGCGGCCCGAATAGACTGCAGCCGCAGCCACCGAACCCGACAGGAGGAGACCAGCATGGGAGAGCTCGTTCGGCTCGAGGTCGATGACCGCGTCGGCGTCATCCGGCTCGACCGTCCGCCCATGAACGCCATCAACGAGCAGCTGACGCGAGAGCTCGGCCAGGCGGCGGCCGAGGCCGCCGCTCGTGAGGACGTCGCGGCGGTCGTGCTGTGGGGAGGCGAGAAGGTCTTCGCCGCGGGGGCGGACGTGAAGATGATGGCCGGGATGTCCTCCCGGGAGGTGAAACCGATGATCGCCGGCCTCCAGGAGGTCTTCAACCAGGTCGAGGAGATCCCGAAGGTGACCATCGCCGCGATCACCGGATACGCCCTGGGGGGAGGGTGCGAGCTCTCCATGTGCGCCGACCTTCGGTTCGCGGCCGACGACGCCCGGCTGGGTCAGCCGGAGATCCTGCTCGGGATCATCCCCGGGGCGGGCGGAACGCAGCGGCTCCCGCGCCTGGTCGGGTTGGGCCGGGCGAAGGAGATCATCTACTCGGGGCGGATGGTCTCCGCGGAGGAAGCCGAACGGATCGGGCTGGTGAACGAGGTCCATCCGGCCGACCAGCTGTTCGACAAGGCGCTCGACGCGGCGCGTCGATACGCACGCGGGCCGCTCGCCGCTCTGCGAGCCGCGAAGACGGCCCTGAACTGGGGGGCCAGGGACGACGTTCGAACCGGCATCGTCCTGGAACGCGAGGTCTTCGCGGACCTGTTCTCCACCGACGACCAGAGGGAGGGGATGGCCTCGTTCCTGGAGAAGGGACCGGGCAAGGCGACCTTCTCCGGGCGGTGACCGTCGACATCCGGGCGGCCCGCCCGGAGGACCTCGACCAGCTGGTCGGGCTGTTCGACGAACTCGACCGATACCAGAGCGCGTGGCGCGTATTCGAGCCTCGTCCCACTCTCCGGGACGAGACGGCCCGGCGATATCGCAGCATTTCGGATGATCCGGACAGCATCCAGGTCGTGGCCGAGGACGACGGGCGCGTCGTGGCCATGGCGGTAGGACGGGTGAGCCATGTCTCCTCGATCTCCGACGAGCGAGTGCTCGACGTGAGCAACGTCGTGGTCCTCCCGTCGCACCGGCGACGGGGGATCGCCCGCTCGCTGATCCTGGCGCTCGCCGCGTTCGCCCGCGAGCGGGGCGCGCGCCGCCTGGCCCTGAAGACCTACGCGGCGAACCGCGAGGCGATGCGGTTCTGGGAATCGCTCGGGTTCACCCCGCGGTATGTCCAGATGACCTCAACCGTCGAGGAACTGGGGGGAGCCGACGGTTGAGCCCGCGAGCCAGCAGGTCCGCCCGCCGCGCGATGTCATGACCTCTCAACACCGGGAATCATCCGGCAGGCTTCGCAGTTCGTATTGATAGCAACACATAGCAACACGGTGCTAGGGACCGTCGGATCCTTGCGCGACCCGGTTCCGGAAAGAGAAAGGCATGAGAGATCAATCGCTGAGCTTGCGAGGGGAAAGCGTCCGGGCCCTTCCCCGCAAGAACCGTACGTGGGCGGAGGGGCGAACCTGCGCCGAGGCGGATTGCTCCACGCGTCTCTCGATCTACAACCGAGCCAAGTACTGCTGGGCGCACGCCCCGACCAACTACTACGTCCTGCGAGGACGGAAGAAGAGCCCCCAGGCCGCCTGAAGGGAGGCCTCACGGAAGGGCCGCTCTCCCGACGGTCGGCCGGGCGGCGGCTCGGCGTCATTCGTCGTGCCGGTGGATGACGGTCGAGGTGGCCTGGTCCCTCGGTCGAACCACGATCTGATCGAGGTTCACGTGTGGCGGCCTGGTCACGGCGAAGGCGATGCACGCGGCGACGTCGTCGGCCGTGAGCGGCGTCATGTTCGCATACACGCGCCGCGCCCGCTCTTGGTCCCCCCGGAACCGCACCACACTGAAGTCGGTTTGGGCCATTCCGGGATCGATCTCCGTCACCCGGACGGGACGGCCCAGGAGCTCCAGGCGTAGGGTCGGGGCGAGCACCCGCTCGGCGTGCTTCGCGGCGGTGTATCCAGCACCGCCGGGATACGTTTCCAGGGCGGCCGTGCTGCCGACGATGACCACGTGACCGTCGCCCGATCGTTCCAGGGCGGGAAG
>JBHELE010000369.1:0-2930 GCA_046263235.1 Actinomycetota bacterium | reverse complement strand
GCACCGGGTCGGTCAGGTACCGCTGCTCCACGATGGCCGGCGGCTGGCTGTTGAGGGAACCGTCCAGCGTCCCGGCCTCGATCTGGTTGAAGATGTCGTCGGTGTTCGAGTTGATCACGATCGAGACGCCGTCGAGGTGGTTCGACCGAACCTCCGGGCTGTCCGTCGCCTTGTCGTAGTTCGGGTTCCGCACCAGGACGAGCTGCTTGGTCGGGTCGAACCCGGTCATCGGCTCGATGGTGTCGCACGACGACGCGTCGACCTGGTCCGCTCCCTTGATCATGTACGGGCCCGTCGAGACGACGTCCCGTCCGTAATCGCCGGCCCGATCGAAGCACCCCGCAACCTCCTCGGGGATCGGCGCGGTGGCCGGCATGGCCAGTCGGTACAGGAAATCCCCGGTGGGTTGGGTGAGGTGGAAGATGATCGTGCTGTCATCCGGCGTCTCGATCCCGGAGATGTCGGCCGGCATGTTGTCCTTCGCGCCGTCCATCCCCTCGATGACGCCCTCGTAGTAGCAGCCGTACTGGGCCACTAGCGCCGACGTCTCGATGCGCCGAAACGCGTATTCGATGTCGGCCGATGTGACGGCGCGGTCGAGTGGCGGGCCGAACCGAACGCCGTCTTTCAACGTGAACGTGTACGTGAGCCCGTCGTCCGAGACCGTGCCGAGGTCGGTCGCCAGATCCGGCACCAGGTCGTCGCCCGCCGATCCCAGGATGTGCTTGTAGTTGACGAGCGTCCGCAGCATCAGCTGGGAGTACAGGCCCCACGCCGTGCCGAGATACTCGCCGGTCGGATCGAACGCGCCCGTGAAGCCGAAGTCCTCGGTGGCCGTCCGGTAGACGCCGCCCTCCACGATCCTGTCGGCGCCGGGACGAGTCGAGGGGGACTGGCCTCCGCGACCACAGCCGGCGCCGACGACGGCGATGACCGCGACGATAGCCGGGGCCACCAGGTGCCGCCGCGACGCGTTCGGAACTCGAAGTCGATGAAGCACGCGAGGCTGCATGCGCTCCCTCCCGTTCGGTGGATTGCCTTCGGAAGGGACTACGGGAAGAGCATGCCGGGGCGAGTTGCGGCTTGTTGCCCCAGGGTTGCGCGATCTTGCGGCCCGCCCCACGGGCCGCGGCGAACCGGAGAACCGGCGCGGGGTGCCGTCTCGGCGGTGACGGCGCGACGGTAGGCGATCGGCGTCATGCCGGTGTGCTTGCGAAACGTGTTGGTGAAGTGGCTCAGCGTGGTGAACCCGACGCGGGCGCAGATCTGCGTTGCGGTCAAGCTGGACGTCGCCAGGAGCTCGCAGGCCCGCTCGATTCGCACGGTCGTCAAATACCGATGCGGCGGCACGCCGACGTGCTCCTTGAACGTGCGGACGAAGTAGAACGGGCTGAGGGCGACCAGCGCGGCGAGGTGCTTGATCCGGATCTGGTCGGCCAGATGCTCGCGGAGGTAGACCTTCAGAAACTCCATTGCGTCCGGCAGCGGAAGGTGCTGCACCGCCGCGGTGACATCCGAGCCGACGATCACGGTCCCCCTACCTCCGCTCGCCCAGCGTGACCGGGACGATCCGGGCCATCCCCGGTCCGTCCCGACTCACCTGGTGGTACGAACGCTGACGCGGATCGAGTTGCGCAATGTTGCGGGAGGGCCGGAACCGAGCTAGTAGCCTGCACCCGTCATGCCCCCCGGCCGCGTGAGCCTGTTCATGACCTGCCTGGTGGACCTGCTGTATCCGCGGGTCGGTCAAGCCGCCGCGGCGCTGCTCGAGGACGCCGGGGTCGCCGTGGACGTCCCGCCCTCCCAGACCTGTTGCGGCCAGCCGGCGTTCAACGCCGGCTTCCCGGACGATGCCCGCCCGGTGGCGCGTGCGTTCCTGGACGCGTTCGAAGGGTCCGAGGTCGTCGTGTCGCCGTCCGGCTCGTGCACGGCGATGGTTCGAACCTATGTCCCTCACCTGTTCGAAGGCACGTCCGACGAGCGGCGGGCTCGTGACGTCGCGGGGCGTACGTACGAGCTCTCGGAATTCCTGGTCGACGTCCTGGGCCGGGAGGCCGTGCCGGGCCACTGGGCCGGCCGCGTCACGTATCACGACTCGTGTCACGGCCTTCGAGAGCTCGGGTTGCGGGGGCAGGGACGGCGGCTGCTGAGCGGGGTCGAAGGCGTCGAGCTGGTGGAGATGGCGTGGCCCGAGCGGTGCTGCGGGTTCGGCGGCATGTTCTCGGTTCGGATGCCGGACGTGGCGACGGCGATGGCGGACGACAAGGTCGCCCAGGCCGAGGCGACGAAGGCGGACGTCATGGTGACCGGCGATACCGGGTGCCTCATGCATCTGGCCGGTCGGATGCGCCGGACTGGGTCGGGCCCGAGACCGATGCATCTCGCCACGTTTCTGGCGGAGGCTGGGGGGCTGCTCGCCGCGTCGGCGACCGGGATGACGAGCCGGTCGTGACCGGGACCTCCATCCACGGGACGTTCGAGACCCGGGCCGCGGAGCAGCTCGGAAAGACCGCGTTGCCGCTGATCCTCGGGAAGGCCACGGACAGCCGGGAACTTCGGCGGCGGGAGGCCTTCGCCGACCTCGCCTTCGACGACCTCCGGTCGGCCGCCGAAGCGGTTCGCGCGCACACCGTGGCGAACCTGGACCGGTACCTCGCCCAATTCGCGCGGGAGGCCGAGGCACGCGGAAGCCACGTGTTCTTCGCCGCCACCGCCGACGAGGCGGTGGAGTACGTCACCCGGGTCGTCCGCGACCGTGGACGACCGCTGGTGGCGAAGGCGAAGTCGATGGCGTCGGAGGAGATCCAGCTGGCCGCCGCGCTGGAGCGCGATGGCGTCGAGGTCGTGGAGACGGACCTCGGTGAGTACATCGTTCAGCTCGCGGGGGAGCCGCCCTCGCATATCACGGCGCCGGCCGTTCACAAGACCCG
>JBHELE010000368.1:0-2591 GCA_046263235.1 Actinomycetota bacterium | reverse complement strand
AGGATCGCGCCGGAGACGGCCGCGGCCAGTTCGCCCAGCGGCCGCGCGGAGACCGATGCCTCAGAGGATGGGTCGAGGGACAAGGCCGGCGTCTTCCCGCTGCTCATGAACGAGCCCCCAACGGTTTCGTCGGGGGCCCTGGACCTTCCGAATCTTAACATGGCCCCCTCCGGCTACCCGGTCGGCACGGCGTGCGGGGGAACCGGTGGGTGCGGGGCCGGCGGCACCCGCAGCTTCGCCAGGGCGAACCGCACCACGTCTCGGAACACGGGAGCGGCCGCGATCCCACCGTATACGGTGTCCGGCTCGTCCAGCACCGCCGCGACCAGGAGCACCGGACGGGCCGCTGGGGCGAACCCGACGAACGACGCCACGTACCGGTCGCTGTAGCCGCGAGCGTCCGTGAGCGGCTTTCGGGCTGTCCCGGTCTTGCCGGCCACCCAGTACCCGCGGATCTGCGCCTCCGTCCCGGTTCCGACCTCGACGCCGTACGCCAGCATGCTGACGAGGTGCCGAGCTGTCTCCTCCGAAACCACACGCCGTGTCTGTGATGGTGGCGCCGGTTCGATGCGACCGCTTGGATCAACCACTCCGCGAACGAGTCGTGGGCGCGTCCAGACCCCGCCGTTCGCAACCGTCGCGTACACGGCGGCCATCTGAAGGGGGGTCACGGCAATCCCCTGGCCGATCGGTATCGTCCCCATGCTGGTCCCCCACCACTGTTCGGGCGGCGCCAGCAGACCCGCGGCCTCGCCGGGGAAGCCCAGCCCGGTCGTGTCGCCGAACCCGAACCGGTGCAGGTACTCGGACAGCCGATCCCGGCCGACCCGCTCCGCCACCTTGATCGTCCCGACGTTGCTCGAGTACGCCAGGATGTCTCCCAGCGTCATCGCCTCTGGCGGGTGTTCGTGCGAGTCGTGGAAGACCTTGTCCGCCATCTCGAGGTGGTCGGGGACGTCGAGTCGATCCGTCGGGGTGATGACTCCCTCCTCCAGCGCCGCCGCCGCGGTTATGACCTTGTTCGCCGAGCCCGGCTCGTACATGTCCGTCACCGCGCGGTTTCGAAGCGTGTCCGGATCCGCCGACGCGAAATCGTTCATGTCGAACCAGGGATACGTCGCCATCGCCAGGATCTCGCCGGTCCGCGGGTCCATCGCGATGAGGGTCCCCCCCTTCGCGCCGTTGTCCTTGACTGCCCTCGCCAGCGACATCTGCGCCCGGTACTGGATGTCCTTGTCGATGGTCAGCAGGACATCGCTTCCCGCCACCGGAGGAACGTCCCTCGTGGTTCCCTGTGGAATGAATGTTCCGTCCTCGCCCGCCTCGACGATCTGGTGGCCCGGGCGCCCGGCGAGGATCGGCTCGTGCTGCAGCTCGAGACCGGTGAGCCCGACGCCGTCGATACCGACCACCCCCAGGACCTGGGGGGCCAGGGGCCCGGCCGGATAGTACCGGCGACTCTCGTCGAGGAACCCAACGCCGGGGAGCCTCTTCGCCTCCAGCTCGTCGGCCCGCCGGTCGTCGATCCCCCGGGCGAGATAGACGAAGCGGATCGGCTTGCCCGAATCGGTCGTCCTTCGGGTGAGCTTCGACCGCACCTCCCGTCGATCGAGCTCCAGAACCCTGGCGATGGTCCGGGCGGTCGACCCCGGCCGCCGTACCAGCGCCGGATCGGCGTACACACCCTTGGCCGGGAGCGACATGGCGAGCTCCTGACCCGTGCGGTCGAAGATCGTGCCTCGCACCGCGGGCAGGATGATCTCCTTGATCCGTTGGTTCAGGGCCATCGACTCGTACGCCGACGCGTCCTTCACCTGCAAGACGACGAGCCGCGCCAGGATCCCGGACAGCCCGAGCACAAGGACCAGGAAGACGGTCACCAGCCGGTGAGCGGGCGCCCTGGAGGCCTGGGTGCCGGCGGGACGGCGTCCGCGTGCGCCGCTGCCCGACGAGCGCCCGGTTGACCGGCCGGCCGGCGCGGCCGCGTTTCGCGCCGCTGTCATCCCGGCCCTCGACCTGGGGGCGGCTGTACCCGAAGCGTCTTGACGGCACCCGGCGCGGGCAGCTCGAGGCCCAGGCGTCTGGCCTCGGCGGCGATTCGCTTCGGCGAGGAGAGCTGTGCGACCTCCAGCCGGAGCCGTCCTTGCTCCTCCCGCAACGACGCTTGCCGCCTCGTCAGATCGTCCATCTCGAAGGAGGTCTGAGCGACCAGCGCCTGCAGGGTCGCCACGGCCAGCACGAGCGAACCGACCAGCATGGAGGCCACCAGGAGGAACGGAGCGATTCGCCGACGCGATCGGGCACCGGCCACCGCTCGCAGCCGCCGACCCGTGGGCGTTCGGCGCTCCCCCCGACGGCGGGTCCGTCGCGCACCCGGCCGCGCCTGGGTCGCCGCGCGCGCCCCGACCGCCATCACGCCACCTCCTGCGACCGCCTGGCCGCTCGCAGCCGGGCGCTTCGAGCCCGGGGGTTCTCGCCCACTTCCCGTTGTGATGGGCGTTCCGGTTTCTTCGTGAGGGGCGTGAGGGCGGGGTCGCCGGCGATGAACCGCTTCGCGATGCGGTCCTCCAGCGAGTGGTACGAGATGACGA
>JBHELE010000367.1:0-4629 GCA_046263235.1 Actinomycetota bacterium | reverse complement strand
GCTGTGGACGATGTCACGATTTGGTGAACCGGCCCCGATCGCGGGAACGCGGCCCAAGCCGCATGCGTCGATTCCTCGTAGCACCGGATGGACGAAAGGAGGGGGCCCGTTCCGCGGGGCCTGACCGACGTGGCGACCGATCGCTGGGAATACGGATGGCAATGGCGGGCGGCGTGCCGAGGGGAGGACGCCAGCCTGTTCTTCGCTCCCTCCCATCTGGAGACCAAGGACGAGAAACACGCGCGAGAGCGCCGCGCGAAATCGATCTGCGCCGGGTGCTCGGTCCGGGTCGAATGCCTCGAGTACGCGGTTCGCACCCGTGAGCCCCACGGCATCTGGGGCGGCCTGAACGAGCTCGATCGGCGACACCTGATCCGCTACCGGGAACGGGGCCTTCGACTGGCCTGACCCCCTCGCGCTCGGCATGCGATACCTTCGCCGCCGATGAGCGCCGAGGATCGCATCCGCCAACTCTCGATCGACCTTCCCCCTGCGCCGTCCCCCGTCGCGTCATACGTGCCCGTCGTCGTCTCCGGCGGGCTTGGGTTCGTCGCCGGACAGGTCGCACTGGCCGATGGCCGTCCCATGTGGACCGGGAAGGTCGGCAGCGGCATCGACATCGACGAAGGATCGGAGGCGGCTCGGCGGTGCGCGCTGCAGGCGCTGGCGGCGTTGCGGGCCGAGCTCGGGTCCCTTGATCGGGTCGAACGTGTCGTCCGGGTGACGGTCTACGTCGCGTCCGCTCCCGGCTTCACCGACCAGCCGAAGGTGGCGAACGGAGCCAGCGATCTCCTGATCGAGGTGTTCGGAGACTCCGGTCGCCACGCCCGCGCGGCCGTGGGAGTTTCGGAGCTCCCGCTCGGGGCGCCGGTCGAGGTGGAACTGACGGTTCAGGTCGCCCCCGCGTAGACGGCGCGGTCAGTCGCGTCTCGCGTACCGGTCCATGACGAAGCCGGACGCCTGCTCGGGCGTTCCGTAATACAGGCGCACGGTCGTCGAGCAGAAACAGGTGAACGACAGCTCGAGGCGCAGCCGGTGTCCCTTTAGGACCTCGAACGGCCTCTGCACCACGATCGGATAGGTCGACCTGGTCGTGCTCGGTCCGGCCTCGTACGTGGATCCTCCGGTGGCGATCTCCGTCTCCTTGCCGTTCGGCGCCACATCCAGGAGCCGGCCCGTGATCGTCCCGACCACGGCGGCCGCAGTCGGCTCCGCCAGGAACGCGGTGAGGCGAAGCGTGCCACCGAGGATGCGCGGCGCGGACAATGGCGCGCCTTCGAACACCAAGGGAAACCCGGCGATCGCCGTGGTCCAGACGTTCGCGCTGGCGACGTGACCCTCATTGCCGGGCTTCGATCCGATCCCAGCGATGTCACCGGGGGCATCCACCACGTTCCCCTCGGGATCCATCACCGGCGTGCCGGCCTGCCCCGGCGTGAGGTAGAAGGTTTCGGAGCCCGTGCGACGGACCGGCGTGACGACCGGTCCTCCGGGTCGCGGCTTCGGTGGTTTGGGAGGACGAGGGGTGACGTTCGCCAGGAGGCCCGGCCCGAAGCGTTGCTCCACGATGTATGACCAACCGAACGACGTCGAGGAGTCGTCCGGATATGCGATCAGGACGCGGCCATCCTTCGTCAGCCCCATCTGGAGGACCTCCGCCAGAGTTCGATCGCCGCCGGTGACGTCACAGAGCAAACCCTCCAGACAGATCGACCCCGTATGGACGACGTGATCGCTCGCGACCACCTGCGTCCACGTCGGCCCGGACGACAGGGCGTTGGTGCTGACCGCGTAGTACGTCTTCCATCTCGCTTCGGGGTCGTCGTTGCTCTCCGCTGAGGTCCCCAGCCAGGAGACGCCGACGCGCCCCTTGGTGCCGGCGATCACGAATGGGAAGACGGTCGAACGATTTCCGCTCCCTCGACTGATCCTCTGGGGCTTCGACCACGACACGCCGTGGTTCCGCGACACCGAGAGGTACACGCCGTGGATGTCCGTCCAGGCGGCGTAGAGATTTCCCGAGCGATCCGATGCGAGGGCTGGGAACAGGCCCTGGAAGTTGGCGTCCGGGTCGCCCTCGAAGACCGTGTGGGTCGTAGGGTTCTCGCCTTCCTCGTCGGTGACCCAGACGTAGACGTTGTGCGGCTTCTCGAGGGGAGTGAAGTTCTCCACGACGTCGGAGGTCCCGAGAAACGCCATGGCGATCCGGCCGTCCGGATCCGCCTCGATGTCCGACATGATGTTCCCGACCCCGAGGACGACGAGGCTGGCGAATTGCGGAAGCAGCGCGGCGGGGATCATTGGTTGGGGCGGCCCGAACGTCGCGCCGGCGTCGGTCGACTTCACCATCCAGATCTGGGCGACATAGATGTCGTGGTAGGTCATGTACACGGTGTCGGTGCCGAGCGACGTCATCCACTGCCGGTCGACGCCCGGCATGTTCGATGCCACCGGGTTGTTCTCGAACGTCTGACCGCGGTCGCGGCTGGTGGCGACGACGGCGCTCGTGAGCGCCAGGCTCGACATGTACACCTTCCCGTCCGTGGAGATGGTGATGTCGTTGTCCCCGCCGCCATACGCGAGCCCGGTGGTCTCGGTGAGGACCGGTGTCTGATCCGGTTTGTGGAGCTGTACGTATTCGAATGAGGTGGGGTTGCGCCGCCACAGGTCGACGCCGCCCGGCACACCTTCCTGCGCGGTCACGTAGATGGTCCCATCGGGCGCGGATACGACCTCGGGCTCCAGGAGCTGGCCGCAGCCGGCCGGACCGGAGAGGTCGGTGCTACACGGCATCTTCGCGTTCGGGTAGAAGGTCGGCGCCGAAGAACGGCCGGACGAGGCCGACGCAGCGGCCGACCGGGGCGCCGGGATGGCCGATCCGACGATCGGGTACGCCGCACCGCCGGTGATCGTTTCGATGACCGGGTTCTCGACCTCGGGAGGTTCGTCTCGGGGATCGTCCGCTCGCGCCGTGGCAGTGCCGAGCAACACCAGGACGATCAGGATCAAAGATCGGAGCTTGCGCATGGTTCGTCCTCCGCAGTACCGGCGGACCTAAGCCTACGGTGGCCGCGCGGATTCCGCCTAGGACGTTTGGCTACGTTCGAACGACGCGGACGTCGCCCTCCCGCCGGGTGACGCCGCGGGCGTCGAAGTGCTCGAGCAACGGCAGCGCGTACTTGCGGCTGGTGCCGAGCGCTTGGCGGAAGTCCGACACCGTGATGCCCATCGGCGCGGCTCGAAGCACCGCCTCGGCCTTCACCAGGAGGTCGGGCGTGGCCAGGAGGTCGGGCGAGACCTTGACCAACCGCCCGTCCTCGCACGTCGCCTCGATCAGCTCGCGGGAGAACCCGGCGCGGAGGAGCTCCTTCACGGTCGGGGCGGCCGGTTCCGCCGATCCGACCACGTCGACGAGCCGGTCGGCGTCCGGATCGCCTGCCGTCGAGGCGCGGTGCCCGGGAAGGCGAACGAACTCGCGAGCACGGGCGATGGCGCCCGCGATCTCGAGGTGGCCGATGACCGCGTCCGCCAGCGCGGCGTCAGCCAGCGCCGGATGCGACTCGGCCAGCGACGCTCGGGCCTCCGCCGCGTCGAGTCCCGGACGAAGCGGGTGGTCCCGGTGCAGCCTCGTGAGCTGTTCCGTCAACCGACCGGCGACATCGTCGACGACCACCGGGGCGGCGACCCACTGCCCGACGCGTACGGGTTCCGGAATCGCCTGTTCGGCCTTCGCACCCGTCAGCACGAAGACGTCCCGCGCTGGAACGAAGCCCCGTTCCAGCACGAGCAGGCCGGCCAGCCGGGCGCGGTCCGCGCCGGCGGCCATCCGTTGGCGGAGCAGGTCGGTGTGGCGGTCGTCCCATCTCCTGGGCGGATCGACGTCGAGCACGGCGCCGCCGGCGACCGTCTCCTGGCGCCCCGCCTCGCGCAGCACGAAGTGGTCGCCCAGATCCAGCACGACCGGTCGCCGGGCCGTGATCCGAACGAGGACGGCCTCGGTCGAGGGGGCGAGCTCGCGAACGCCGGGCTCGAAGCGCACGTCGACGTCCCGCTCCGCCGAACCGGCGTACAGCTTGTACGCGCCGCGTGGCGTCAGCGCGTGCGTGAGCGCGCGCACCGGCAGGAGGACCCCGTCGAACACGTCGGTGGGGCGCCACTCCCCGGGCAGGCACAGCACGTCGCCGCGGCCGAGCTCGGGGCGGGAGATGCCGGTCACGTTGACGGCCACACGCGATACCGGCATGGCATGCTCGATGGCTCGCTTGTGCGTCTGCAAGGCCCGGATGCGGGCCCGCCGGCGCGATGGCAGGATTTCCGCCTCGTCACCAACCCGGAGCCGCCCCCCGACGAGCGTTCCGGTGACCACGGTCCCGGACCCACGGATAGTGAAGACGCGATCGACGAAGTGCCTCGGCCGCCCCTCGAGGTGAGGGGTGGCGGCCGCCGCGACCATCGCGTCGAGCGCCACGCGCGTAGCGTCGAGTCCCGCTCCCGTGACGGCGGAGCAGGCGATCACCGGCGCGCGGTCGAGCGGCGTTCGGGCCAGGCGAGCCCGAACTGCCCCGACCCGCTCGTGCAATGTCGCGGCGTCCACGAGATCGCTCTTCGTCAGGGCGACCACCGCTCCGT
>JBHELE010000366.1:0-5110 GCA_046263235.1 Actinomycetota bacterium | reverse complement strand
GAGCTCCAGTGGGAGTACCTGCGTCTCGCCAAGAAATACGTCCAGGAGTACGAGGACGACGACCCCGTCACGACCGATGTGCTCGAGCGATGGGAGCACGTGCTCGACCGCCTGGAGGACGACCCCCGCAGCCTCGAGCGCGAGCTCGACTGGGTAGCGAAGCTATCGGTGCTCGACGCGTATCGCGAGCGGGATTCGCTCGGATGGGACCATCCGAAGCTCGACCTGATCGATCTGCAGTACCACGACGTCCGGCGGACTCACGGGCTGTACTACCGATTGGCGGACGCCGGCAAGATGGAGCGATTGGTGTCGGACGCCGAGGTGGACCGGGCCACCATGGAGCCACCGGACGACACTCGGGCGTACTTTCGGGGCCGGTGCATCCAGCGGTACGCCTCGGCCATCACCGCGGCGTCGTGGGATTCGATCATCTTCGATACCGGGCGAGAGGTTCTGCAGCGGGTCCCGCTTCGCGAGCCGCTCCGGGGCACCAGGGAGCACGTGGAGGAGCTCCTGGAGACATCCGACGACGCGGTCACGCTGATCGAGCGACTGCAGGCCTGACCCGCCGAGCGGCGCGACGTGGCGGGCCTAGCCGGCCTCGGGTTCGCCGATGACGTGCGTGACGCGCACCGAAAAGCGCGCCTTCACGCGGTCCGGGAGATCGAGCTTCAGCCAGCGAGAGAGCCCGGGGCGAAGCGTGGACAGGATGATCTCGTCGTACTCGCCGTCGCGCATGGCGTCCTCGATGGCCAGTATGGGGTTCCCATCGCCGACTTCGCCGTCCACCTCGGCCCCCAGTGATCGGAACCGCTCCAGCGCCTGGTCGAGCCGGGCCCGGGCCACACCCTGCGCCTCGGCCTCGGTCCACATGTGGTCCGTGGGAGCCGTGGCCGGCACCACCACGTGAAAGGAGCTGGGCCCGGCGGCCAGACACTCCTGGACCTTGGCGGCGAGGTGATCGCCGCCCAGCGTCTGGTTCGCCACCACCAGGTATCGCGCCACGCCTGTCATCTTCGTCCTGCCTTCCCACCGGGGGCAAGACGGCCCTCGGTCGCGGCGCCCGTACGGTGGGCCCCTACAATAGGAGCCTGACCCGTAACGAGCAGGAGGGTGCGAACATTGCCGCCGGAGCAGGAACAAAAGCGCGTTCAGCGAAAGGGCGGGGGAGAGGCCGGTGAGGCCGGCCAGACGGAGACCTCCGCCAAGGGCGAGAAGCTCAAGGAAGAGATGGACGACATCCTCGACGAGATCGACACCGTCCTCGAGGAGAACGCAGAGGAGTTCGTCAAGTCGTACGTGCAGAAGGGCGGGGAGTGACCGAGCCGGTCTCTCCGTTCCCCGGACCCACGTCATTCCCGATCGGCGCCAACCCCAGTTTCAGCGATCTGTTGCGCGCGGCCGGGAGCAGCCCGCCGACCCCTCGCGTGCCGTCGGCCGGCGGCCAGCCCATTCCGGTCGCCCACGGGACGACGGTCCTCGCGCTCAAGTTCGCCGAGGGCGCGCTGATGGCGGGGGACCGACGAGCCACTGAGGGATATTCGATCGCCGACGAACGCATCGACAAGGTGTTCCCCGCCGACGACATGTCGGTCGTCGCCATCGCCGGGGTCGCCGGGGTCGCCACCGAGATCGTCAGGCTGTTCCAGACCGAGCTCGAACACTACGAGAAGGTCGAAGGTGACCGCCTTTCCCTCGAGGGGAAGGCGAATCGCCTGGCCCAGATGATCCGGGCGAACTTTGCGATGGCGTTGCAGGGCCTCGTGGTCGTTCCGCTGTTCGCCGGGTTCGACGAGCGACGAGGGGAGGGGCGGCTGTTTCGCTACGACGTCACCGGCGGCAGGTGGGAGGAAGCCGATCACCAGTCGACCGGGTCGGGGGCGGTTCACGCCCGGGCCACGCTGAAGAAGGGGTGGCGGCCAGGCCTGGAGCACGGCGCGGCCATCCGCCTGGCGGTGGAGGCGCTGTACGACGCGGCCCAGGAGGACACCGCCACCGGGGGGCCGAATCCGCTTCGGGGTATCTACCCGACCGTCAAGACCGTCACGGCGGAGGGCGTCGCGACGGTTCCGGAGACGGCGATCCGGGCGGCGTTCGATGCCGTCGTCGGCGCCGGCCAAGAGGTTCCCCGAGAGCACGGCGGCAGCCAGGCCCGCGAGGCCGAGGGCGAGGGCCCGTAGCGTGGCCTTCCAGCCCTACGTTCCGCCCGAGCAACTGATGAAGGACCGCTCGGAGTACGCCCGAAAGGGCATCGCCCGAGGGAAGTCGGTGGTGGCTCTGGAGTATCGCGAGGGCCTGCTCTTCCTGGCGGAGAACCCCAGCGCGACGTTGCACAAGATCTCCGAGATCTACGACCGGATCGCCTTCGCCGGAGTGGGGAAGTACAGCGAGTTCGAGGACCTCCGGATCTCCGGTGTCCGGTTGGCCGATCTCCGTGGGTACTCGTACGGCCGGGAGGACGTGACGGCGAAGACGCTCGCGAACGCGTACTCCCAGGCGCTGTCGACGATCTTCACCACTCAGATGAAGCCGTACGAGGTCGAGATCTTGGTCGGGCAAGTGGGGCAGACGCCGACCGAGAACGAGCTGTTCCACATCCTGTTCGACGGCAGCGTGGCCGATGAGTCGGGTTTCGTCGGTATCGGCGGAAGGGCGGAGGAGCTGAACGCGGCCCTGAAGGACGCCTACGACGAGGGTCTGGACCTGCGCGGGGCGACGCGGCTCGCGGCGGAGGCGCTGTCGGACGCGGAGGAACGCGCGCTGGACGCGGAGAACCTCGAAGCGGCGGTGCTCGACCGCACCCGGGAGCGGCGCAAGTTTCGTCGCCTTCGGGACGACGAGCTGGCGGCGACGCTCTCCGCCACGTGACCGAGACGCCCCGGCCGGTCGTTCTGGGAGCGGTGGCGGTGTTCGCGTTCGCCGCCTGTGGAGTGGGAAGCGGAGTAGCCCGAGGACGAGAGGAGAAGGCATGAGGGTGCGCGTCCTGGTGGGGCTGAGCTCTATCGTTCTGCTGGGCACGGCGTGTGGGGGCAGCGGAACGGGAACGGCCCCGAACGCATCACCGCCGACCACGACGCCGCCGGCGACCACCGCGTCGCCCACGCCGCAATGTTCGGCGGAGGGCAAGGTCCTGGAGCTTCGGGCTACCGGGACGGAGTTCGACACGAACTGCCTGGCAGCTCCGGCCGACACCCCATTCAGGATCAGATTCGAAATCACCGACGGCGTCGCGCACAACGTGGTCATCGTGGCGGACGAGCTGTTCACCGGCGAGGTCGTCACCGGTCCGACCACGACCACGTATCGGGTCCACCCGATCGCGGCCGGCACGTATCGGTTCTACTGCCAGGTCCATCCCTCGCGGATGCAGGGAATGCTCATCGCCGAGTAGCCGCTCCGACCCAGGCCGCGCCTACACTGAAGGCGCGGTGGACCGGCGGATCTTCGGCCTCGAGAACGAATACGGCGTCACCTGCACGTTTCGCGGGCAGCGGCGGCTGTCGCCTGACGAGGTGGCCCGGTACCTGTTTCGGCGGGTCGTCCACTGGGGGCGGTCGTCGAACGTGTTCCTGGAGAACGGGGCCCGCCTGTACCTCGATGTCGGCTCGCATCCCGAGTACGCCACGCCGGAGTGCGACAGCGTCCTGGATCTGATCGCGCACGACAAGGCGGGCGAGCGGATCCTCGAGGCGCTCCTGGCGGCCGCGGAGGTCCGACTCCACGAGGAGGGGATCTCGGGCGACGTCTACCTGTTCAAGAACAACACGGACTCGGCCGGCAACTCGTACGGCTGCCACGAGAACTACCTGGTCGCCCGGCACGGCGAGTTCGCACGCATCGCCGACGTGCTGATCCCGTTCTTCGTGACCCGGCAGATCTATTGCGGCGCCGGCAAGGTCCTTCATGGCCCGCGAGGGGCGCAGTTCTGCCTGTCGCAACGGGCCGAACATATCTGGGAGGGAGTGTCCTCGGCCACGACGCGGTCGCGACCGATCATCAACACGCGGGACGAGCCCCACGCCGACGCCGAGCGGTTCCGGCGTCTGCACGTGATCGTCGGAGACTCGAACATGAGCGAGTTCACCACGCTCCTCAAGATCGGTGTGACTGACCTCGTGGTCCGGATGGTCGAGGAGAACACCGTCATGCGCGATCTGACCCTGGAGAATCCGATCCGAGCCATCCGGGAGATCTCGCACGACCTCACGTGCCGGAAGCGGGTTCGGCTGGCGACCGGTCGGGAGCTCTCGGCCATCGAGATCCAGACGGAGTACTACGAACGCGCGACGAAGTTCCTGGAGCGGCGGGGCGCCGAGGGACTGGCGGCGCGGGTCCTGCACGAGTGGGGGGCGGCCCTGCAGGCGCTCGTCGACGGCGATCCCGATCGGCTGGCCACCAAGGTGGACTGGGCGGCGAAGCGTGAGGTCATCGAGCGGTATCGCTCGAAGCATGGCCTCCCGCTGTCACATCCCCGCGTGGCGTTGATGGACCTGGCCTATCACGACGTGAACCGCGACAGGGGTCTGTACTACCTGCTGGAACGGCGGCGGAGAATGGAACGAACCGTAACCGACAAGCAGGTCCAGAAAGCCATGCGCGATCCGCCGCAGACCACCCGCGCTCGGCTCCGAGGGGAGTTCATCCGGCAGGCCAAGGCGCGACGGCGCGACTACACGGTCGACTGGGTTCACCTGAAGCTCAACGATCAGGCCCAGCGCACGGTGCTGTGCAAGGACCCGTTCAAGGCGATCGACGACCGCGTCGACCAGCTGATCGCCCACATGTGAGCAGCAGCCGTGAGGGCTTCGAGGAGCTGGTGGGGGAGGCCCTCGACGACCTTCCCGACTGGATCCGCGAACGGCTCGACAACGTCGAGGTCCTGATCGATGACGACCCTCCGCGAGGCCAGCGTGGACTGCTCGGGCTCTACGAGGGCGTTCCCCTGACCGAACGGGGCCGGGGGTACTGGGGCGTGCTGCCCGACCGGATCACGCTGTTTCGCTCGGCGATCGAGACGGCGGCCGGTCGTACCGGCCGAGAGCTCCGGGACGTGATTCGGCACACCGTGGTTCACGAGTTCGCGCACTTCTTCGGGATCTCCGACGAC
>JBHELE010000365.1:0-10043 GCA_046263235.1 Actinomycetota bacterium | reverse complement strand
GGGCGGCCCGGCGTCGGCCGCAGAGCGCAGGGCGATGATCGAGGGGGCCGAAGCGGATCTGGAGGCACGTGATCCGGAGTACATCCGCCGGCAGCTACCGCTGATGTGGCTGCTGGCGACGCTGTACTTCCGGGCGGAGGTCCGGGGGCTCGATCGCGTCCCGGAGGAAGGCCCGGTGCTCTTCGTGGGCAACCATTCGGGCGGGAACGTGACCCCCGACAGCCTCGTGTTCATGTTGGCCTTCAACACCTACTTCGGCGTGGATCGGCCGATCTATTCCTTGGCGCACGCGCTGGTCACGTCGTGGCCGCTGATCGGCCGCCTGGGGAAGCGGTGGGGGATCATCACGGCCGGACCGAAGAACGCCGAGGCCGCGTTCGCCCGCGGCGCCTGCGTCCTCGTCTACCCCGGCGGCGACGTCGAGGTCCATCGTCCGTGGACCGCACGACACGAGATCCGTTTCGACAACCGGCGCGGGTTCCTCCGACTGGCCCGGGATGCTCGCGTTCCGATCGTTCCCGTCGTGTCGGCGGGCGGGCAGCAGACGTACCTCCCCCTCACGGACGGGCGTCGCCTCGCCTCGGCCCTTCGCCTGGACCGGCTGGCCCGCCTCAAGGTGTTGCCCATCTCGCTGGCCGTGCCGTGGGGGCTGAACGTGGGCGACTTCCTCGGTCACGTTCCGTTCCCGGTGAAGATCCGGCAGGAGGTCCTCGAGCCGATCGACGTGGTCGAGCAGTTCGGTCGGGAGGGGGCGGACTCCGACGAGGCCTACCGGTACGTCACCTCGCGGATGCAGGAGGCGCTCACCGCGCTGGCCGCCGAGCGGGTCGTCCCGCTTCTGTAGGAGGTCGCCATGCTGCTTCGGCGAAGCGTGCTGATCGAGGCCACGCCCGACGCCGTGTTCGACCTGGTATCGCGTCCCGAGCGATACGCCGAGTTCATGGCCGGCGTGACGCGATGGGACGCCAGGACGAAGCGAACGCGAGGCAGGGGTGCCCGCTTCAAGATCCTGATGAAAGTCGGTTCGATCGAGGCCGGCGGCGTGGTTCGAATCACGGAGTGGCTCAAGAACCGGGTCATCGAGTGGCGGGCCGAGCAGGGCATCGACCAGTCCGGCCGGTGGCAGATCCGCCCGGTGGAAGGCGGCGGGACCGAGCTGTCGCTCCAGCTCGAATTCAATCTGGTCGGCCCGCTGAGCGGGGTCGTCGAGCGGCTGGCCGCGCGGGTGGTCGGCCGGAACGTCGAGGCGTCGCTGCTGGCGGCCCGGCGGATCCTCGAGAGCGAGGCCGGCAGCCGCCCCCGGGATCGGGACACCGACCGCGGGGAGGCGTCGGACCGCGCACGCGGGTCCGATGGTTCGGATGGTTCGAATCGTTCGGCCGACGCCGATGGGTCGACCGCGCCGCCGTCCGGGGCCCGGTCCCAGCTGGCCCGCTCGCTCGACCTCATGCACCCGAAGGTGCTCGCCACGTTGCGTCGTGCCGGCGTCCTTCGGCCCGCCGCCGCCGTGGCCGCGGTGTCCGCCGCCCCGTGGTACGTGGGAAGGGGACCGTCGCTGGGGATCGTCTCGCAGCTGAATGCGGTGTCGGTCCCGGCCAAGGACGCCATCCGAGACCGGTCGGGATCCCTCTCCTGGCTTCAGGTGGACGCCCGGGCCAACCGCCTCGTGCACGTGCTGCAGTCGCAGGGCGTGAGACCCGGCGACCGTGTGGCCCTGCTCCTTCGAAACGGCCGGGAGTTCGCCGAGGCGCTCATCGCCTGCCAGAAGGTCGGAATCGTGGCGGCGCCGCTGAACACGTGGGCGAAGCCGGCCGAGCTCGCGGTGACCATCGAGGGGGCGTCGCCGCGCCTCCTGATCTACGACCGGAAGCACCAGGACCAGGTCCGCGAGGCGGTGGCCGCCGACCTGCCGAAGCTGGTCGTCGGCTCGGAGTCCGTCCACCGCGCGCGGGGCGAGATGCCGTACGAGGGGGCCGTGGCCGCCGCCTCCGCGATCCCGCCGCTGCCCTACGCCCGCGCCAAAGGGAGCGCCCGCGTGGTCATTCACACGTCGGGAACGACCGGAACGCCGAAGGGCGCGGCCCGTGACGCCGGAGTGATGGGCGTTCAGGAGTTCATCGGGTTGCTGGACACCGTGCCGCTTCGCCGCGACGACGTGTTCGTCGTGCCGGCGCCCCTGTTCCACTCGTTCGGCCTGCTGGCCTTCTCGCTGGGATCGCTGCTCGGCGTCACCTTCGTCTTCCCGGAGCGGTTCGATCCAGAGCGGACGCTGGCCCTCATCGAGGAGCACCGCGCGACGGCGGCGGCGATGGTGCCGGTGATGATCCACCGGATCATGTCGCTCCCGCCGAGCGTGCGGAAGCGGTACGACCTGTCATCGCTGCGGGTGCTGCTGGCGTCGGGGTCGGCGATCTCGCAGGACCTGCGGGCGGAGATCGATCGCATGTTCCCCGAGACGCTGTACGACCTCTACGGGTCCACGGAGGCGGGATGGGTGGCCATCGCCACGCCGCAGGACATGGTCACCCACCCCGGGACCGTGGGGCGGCCCGTGTGGGGCGTGGAACTCGCGGTGTACTCCGCCGATGGCGAGCGCCTCGGTTCCGGCGAGACCGGGGAGATCCACGTTCGAAGCGGCGCCTTGTTCGAGGGCTACACGTCCGGGGAGCAGAAGCGCTATCGCGACGGGTTCGTGTCCATCGGCGACCTGGGTCACGTCGACGACGATGGGTTCCTGTACCTCGAGGGCCGCGCCGACGACATGGTCGTGGTGGGCGGGGAGAACGTCTATCCCGCGGAGATCGAAGCCGTGATCGGTCGAATCTCCGGCGTGGACGACGTGGCGGTGTTCGGCGCCCCGGATCCCGAGTACGGTGAGGTGCTGGCGGCGTTCGTGGTGGGCTCGGCCTCGCCGGACCACGTGAAGGAGACCGCCCGGCGCGAGCTGGCATCGTTCAAGGTTCCGCGGCACGTGAAGGTCGTCGCCGATCTTCCCCGGACCAGCACCGGGAAGGTCCTCAAGCGCAAGCTGATCCCGTTGCTCGAAGGAAGCTGAGCGCACGGTGCCGCGGGCGCTGGTCTTCGCGCTGATCGCTGCCGCCGCCATCTGGGCGGTCCTCGTGCTCGCCCTTCTACTGGCGGGCCGACGCACCGCGGCCCGAGAGCTCGCCGCGCTGATCCCGAACCTGGCCCGTTTGTTCCGGGGACTGCTGGGCGACCCGCGCGTGCCCCGTGGATCCAAGGTTCTGCTCCTCGCTGGGATGGCATGGATCGTCTCTCCCATCGACCTCATACCGGAGTTCCTCCCCGTGATCGGGCCGCTGGACGACGCGGTCGTCGCCGCCCTCGTGCTTCGCCACCTCGTGAAGCGAGCGGGCCCGGACGTGCTGCACGAGCACTGGCACGGCGACGGGGCGACGCTGGATCGAATCCTCCGGCTTTTCGGCGCTGCCGCGTAGTCACGCTGGGGCGCCGTCGCGTTGCGGCGGTCGACCGCGCCGGGACACACTGGCGCCGCGACCGAGGGGGGAGCGGCATGCGAATCGTCATGCTCGGACCGCCGGCGTCCGGGAAGGGGACGCAGGGCATTCGGCTCGCGCAGACCTTCGGCGTCCCGCACATCTCCTCCGGGCAGCTCCTGCGGCGGTCGATGGACGAGGGCGACTCGCTGGGCATCGGGGCGATCGTGGCTCGCGGCGAGCTGGTCCCGGACGAGCTCGTGGAGCACGTCGTGCTGCCCGCGCTGGGCGGTGGGTTCGTGCTGGACGGCTATCCGCGGACCCAGGCCCAGGCGGCCCGGCTGGACGCGGAGCTCGACCGGCGCGGCCTGCCCGTCGAGGCGGCGGTCGAGATCGACGTATACGCGGAGGTACTGGCCGAGCGGATGGCCCTCCGGGCGCAGATCGAGAGCCGCCCGGACGACCGCCCCGACGCCTTCGCCCGTCGGCTGGAGGACTACCGAGCCGAAGCAGGCGCCTTGCGGCGGCACTACGAGGGGCGGTTTGTGACCGTCGACGGGAACGCGACGCCCGACGAGGTTCAGGACCGGCTCGTGGCGGCTCTCCGCGACGCCGGCGTCCGGGAGCTCCGCGCCTGACGCATCGAATCGGCCTGGGCGGGGAAAGCACAGCGCCAGCAGATGCCCAGTCCTCTCGTTCGGCATGCCCGCTCCGAAGGAGCCACGAACAGCCGGCTTCGGTCGCGTGCCGCCGGAGTGACCATCGCCCTCGCCGCTCTGACGCCGGCGCTTTATGGCGTCGTCTCGGGGCCCGCTGTCGCATCAACGAGTGGGTGGCGGACCCGGCCGGCCACGTACGAGGTTGCCGTCACCAGGGACGTGAAGATCCGGATGAGCGATGGCGTCACGCTGGTCGCCAACCTGTACCGGCCGGCCGACCACAGGGGCCGCCCCGTCCCCGGGCGCTTCCCCGTCGTCCTGACGCAGACGCCGTACAACAAGGGCGCCGGCCCCCTGGCGTTTCGTTCCGACTACCTCGTGTCGCGGGGCTACGTCCAAGTGGTCGTGGACGTCCGTGGGACCGGCGGGTCCGAGGGGACGTGGGACTCGTTCGGGGCGCGGGAGCAACTCGACGGCAAGGAGCTCGTCGAATGGGTCGCCTCGCGGGCCCGCCCGTGGTCGGACGGTCGGGTCGCCCTGCACGGGACGTCCTACGGGGCGATCAACCAGCTGTTCACGGCGGCGATGCGTCCCCGCGGGCTGAGGGCCGCCTTCCCGATCGTGCCGATGGCGGACGCCTATCGCGACGTCACGTTCTCCGGCGGAGAGATCGACGCGAGCTTCATCCCATCGTGGCTGGGGCTGGTCACGGCGACCGGCCTGGTGCCCCCGACGTACACCGCCACCGATCCCGCGATGGCCGCCGGTGTCCTCGCCGATCATGCTCAGGGCGCCGTCACGTTCCAGGGTCGAAGCGTCGCCAGCGCGACCACGGGTGGCGAGCGCGCCTACGACGGGCCGTTCTACCGGCAGCGCTCGCCCATCGAGGTGATCGATCGAGTCCGCGTGCCCACGTTCGTCGTGGGCGGCTGGTTCGACCTGTTCCAACGCGGAGAGCCGCTGTTGTACCAGCGCCTCGCGGCGAATGCCGTTCCGTCGAAGCTGCTGATGGGGCCGTGGTACCACATCACGGCGGGCGAGGGGTTGCCGGCCGACGGCGTGCCCTCGTTGGAGGAGCTCGAGCTGCATTGGTTCGACCACCACGTCCTCGGTCGACCCGATCGCGCCCTTGCGCGCATGGCCAACGTCACGTACATGGCCCTGGGGACCGGTCGATATCGAACGGCCGCCTCCTGGCCGCCGGCGGGTGTGCGCTACCACCAGCTCTATCTCGGCGGCGACTCCGTGCCGGGCAGAGCCGGAACGTTGTCGGCGCGACAGCCCGAACCCTCTCGTCCGGATGTGTTCGTGTGGCATCCGGCCAGCGGCGTGTGCACCCGGTCGACTGTGCAGTGGACCGCCGGTGGCGGGGCGGGAACGCCGTGCGAGACGCACAACGAAGCGAACGACGTGACGGGGCTGACGTACGACCTGCCCGTGACTCGGCCGCTTCGACTGGCTGGCCCGATCTCCGCCGGGCTGTCCCTGTCGACGAACGGTCGCGACTGCATGTTGACGGTGCGGGTGGAGGACGTGGCGCCCAACGGCCAGGCCATCCAGCTCACGGCAGGCTGGAACACGATCGGGCTCCGGGCCATCGACCGCCGGGAGACCGTCATGGCGGGCGGGTTGATGGTCCAGCCGTACCACCCCTTCACCGAGGAGTCGCTGCTCCCGGTCGAGGCGGATGTCGTCTACCAGCTGTGGGTCGAGGTGTTCCCGATCGCGGCGACCATCCCGGCCGGCCATCGCCTGCGCATCTCCGTTCAGCCGTCCGACACGCCGCACCTGGCCTGGAGCACCGATCAGGTCAAGACGCAGCCCGGCGCCGTGGTCCATCTCCATCAGGACCGCACCAACCCGTCGGTCGTGGTGATCCCCGAACTGACATAACCTTCCCGCATGGCCAACCCGGCGGCGTCCCGACGGGACGCGCGCGATCGCACGGTCCTCACGACCGGAGCGAACTCCGGCCTCGGGTTGGCCACCGTGATCGAGGTGGCCCGCGCCGGGTTCCAGTCGATCGGCACCGTTCGATCGCGGGCGAAAGCGACCGCCGTTCGCGACGCGGCGCGGGAGGCCGGCGTCCAGGTCGAGACGGCGCTGCTCGACGTCACGGACGACGTGGCGTGCCGCAGGATCATCGACCGGGTCCGACCGTGGGGTCTGGTCAACAACGCCGGAACGTCGTTCACGGGCGCCGTCGAGGACGTCACCGATGACGAGGCCCGGCTCGCGCTCGAGACCATGGTGCTCGCCCCGATGCGGCTGTCCCGGCTCGCGGTGCCGCACATGCGGGCTCGAGGGGGCGGGCGCATCGTGAACGTGTCATCGATTTACGGACGCGCCACCACGCCGTTGACCGGCTGGTACCAGGGAGCGAAGCACGCTCTCGAGGCCCTGTCCGACGCCCTGCGGATGGAGGTGGCCGGCGACGGTATCCATGTCGTGCTCGTGGAGCCTGGCGGTTTCAAGACCGGCATCTGGGACGCCGCGGAGGACGAGCTATCGCGCCGTGCTGGATCGCGATACGACGCCGCCTACCGGCGAACGGTGCAGGGGATTCGGTTGAGCGAATGGACCCGGGGGCATCCATCCCGTGTGGCCAAGGTGGTGGCCCGAGCGCTCATGTCACGGTCACCTCGCCCCCGCTACCTGGTCGGCCTGGACGCTCAGGCGTTCGCATGGGTCGACGCGCTGACCCCGACGCCGGTGAAGGACCTGCTGGTCCGAAAGTCGCTCGGCCTGTAGCCGACGGCTCAGACCGCCGTCGCTGCGAAGACCTGCCACTCTCCGGGGACGCCCCTCAGGGCGTGTCGCCCGCGGTCCTCGAACTCGATCCCGGAGCCGGCCACGAGATCCTTGACGGTACTCGAGGCCAGCACCTCCCGCGGCGCCGCGAGCCCGGCGATCCGGGACCCGATGTGAACGGCGAGGCCGCGCACATCGGTCCCGACCACCTCGCATTCGCCGGTGTGCACGCCGGCCCGGACGTCGACACCGAGACGGGCCACCTCGTGGATGGCGTGCCACGCGCACCGCACCCCCCTGGCCGGCCCGTCGAACGTCGCGAGAAAGCCGTCACCGGTCGTCTTGACCTCGCGGCCCCGGTATCGCTCGAGCAGCCGTCGCATGGTCGCGTCGTGCGCCTCGAGAACGTCGCGCCATCGCGCGTCCCCCAGCGCCGCCGCCCGTTCCGTCGATCCGACGATGTCGGTGAAGAGCACCGTCGCCAATACGCGGTCCGGGTCGACGACCGGCCGGGACCCCGTCACGAACTCGACGATGGCGTCGGTGACGTCGTCCTGGTTCTCGAACCACCACAAGTGGTCTTGGCCGGGGAGCTCCACGAGCGTCGCGCCGGGTATTCGCTCGGCCATATAGCGACTCATCACGATGGGGACGAACATGTCGTGCGTCTGGTGGAGGATCAGGGTCGGCACCTGAATCAGCGGCAGGACGTGTCGCAGATCGAGGTCCAAGTTGATGTCGAGCATCTGCCTCGCCTGGCGGGGGTTGATCGTGAGACGCTCGAACCGCCCAAACCATTTCCTGAATCGCTCGTCGTGGATCTGCGAGGGGGCGACGATCGCGCCCAAATTGCCTTTTCCCCAGTTCTCACCGGAGACGAGCGCCCGACCGGCGGCCAGGACCTCTTCGGGGAAGCCGATCGGGTAGTCGGGCGCGCGAGAGAAGCGGGCAGCGCCGGCGTACATGACGAGAGCTCGGGTGCGTGTCGGGAAGGTGGCCGCGAACAGCATGGCGATGGATGCACCTTCCGACCAACCCATCACCACGGGCCATTCGGCCCCGGCCGCCTCCATGACGGCCCGGATGTCGTCCATCCGCTCCTCCGGGCTCGACGCTCCGGCGGCACGGTCCGAAAGGCCGGTGCCACGCTTGTTGAACACGATCACCCGGAACGCCGAGGTCAGCCGGCGCATCATTCGCTCGAACGACGGGTCTTCCCAAGCGAGGTCGAGGTGGAAGATCCACCCGGGCGCGATCACCATGTCGATCGGGCCGTCGCCGACGACCTGATACGCGATGCTCACGTCCCCGCTGCTCGTCGTGTAGGCGGTCTCCGGCTGCACCGCCCGGCAGCATACGCTCGGGGCAGTGGGCCCGGTCCCGGTACCGCGATCTCCTGTCGCTTGGCGGACCAAGCGCGTGCTATGCTCGGGACATGGCCGCCAGAGCCGCCAAGGATCGCTGGCAACAGCTTGGCGAATTCATCCGCAATCAGCGCCGCCTGGCGGACCTTTCCGTGAGGCAGCTCGCGGAGGTGGCCCGCGTATCGAACCCGTACCTGAGCCAGATCGAGCGTGGCATCTACAAGCCGTCGGCGGAGATCCTGAAGAGCATCGCCGACGCGCTCGACATCTCCGCGGAGACGCTGTTCGCGAAGGCCGGTCTGCTGGAGGAACGACGGGCCCAGGAGCCGCCAGACGTCGAGGACGCCATCCGCGCGGACGCCCGCCTCTCCACCGAGCAGAAGAAGGCGCTGCTCGACGTGTATCGAAACTTCGTCGGGACGGCCCGCCGCGAGGGAGACAACCGGCGCGCTCGGTGATCCGAGTTGACGGCCAAGCGAGCGCTTGGTACACTTAGCACCCAGGAACGACCCATCGAGCGGCGCAGAGAGCGTCGCGGAGTGCGAAGGAGGCACGAGATGGCCAGCTACAACAGTTGGATGCAGGAGACCCAGGATGCGGTTCTCGACGCGATCAAGCAGGGCGAGGACTTCGTCATCGGGACCGTGGCGACGGTGAGCGAGCGTGTGGGCGAGATGCTCCCCGAGCTCGAGCTCCCCTTCGCCGACCAGATCCCCGACCCCATCGAGCTGTCGAACCAGTACTTCGACTTCGTGGGCGAACTGGTCAAGCAGCAGAAGGACTACACGGCCGGACTGCTGGCCGCAGTGGCCCCGGTGACCGGCAAGTTCATCCCGGCGGCCAAGCTCCGTCCTCGCAAGAGCACCACGAAGGCTGCCTAGCCCTCCTCTCGGTAGCCGAACCGAAGCCCCCGGCGCCCCCGCCGGGGGCTTCGTGTCTTCGAAAGCGCGTTCGGACGACCCGCAGCCGGTAGAGTGCAGCCGCCGGCCGAGATGGCGGGCCGGAGCGGGAGACCGAACGGATGGACTTCTCATTCAGCCCGAAGGTCCAGGAGTTCCAGGGGACCCTCCTGCAGTTCATGGACGAACACGTCTATCCGGCCGAGCCGGTGTGGCGGAATGAGGCGGCCGCGGACGACTCGCCCCACTCCCACCCTCCGGTGATGGAAGAGCTCAAGGCCGAAGCCCGCCGCCGGGGGCTGTGGAACCTGTTCCTTCCGGACGACCGGTTCGGGGCGGGGCTGACCAACGCCGAGTACGCGCCGCTTGCCGAGATCATGGGCCGAAGCCCCGCGCTGGCACCGGAGGCCACGAACTGCTCGGCGCCGGACACCGGCAACATGGAGCTGCTGGCGGAGTTCGGAACTCCGGAGCAGCAGGAGCGGTGGCTGACCCCGCTGCTGGAAGGGGAGATTCGATCGTGCTTCGCCATGACCGAGCCGGACGTGGCCAGCTCGGACGCCACGAACATCCGAAGCCGCATCGAGCGTGAGGGCGACCACTACCTCGTCAATGGGAGGAAGTGGTGGACCACCGGCGCGCCGAACCCCCGCACGAAGCTGTGCATCTTCATGGGCGTGACCGACCCCGACGCCGATCCATACCGGCGCCAGAGCATGGTCCTGGTCCCAATGGACACGCCCGGCGTCACGGTCGTCCGAAGCCTCCCGATCTTCGGCTACGAGAGGATCGGACCCGGCGACGGCGAGGTGACGTTCGAGGACGTGCGGGTCCCCGCCGAGAACCTCCTGGGGAACGAGGGCGACGGTTTCGCCATGGCGCAGGCCAGGCTGGGGCCGGGGCGGATCCACC
>JBHELE010000364.1:0-4273 GCA_046263235.1 Actinomycetota bacterium | reverse complement strand
GCCAGCGCCACCACCGGCTTGGCCGTCTTCACACCCTCGGCGACCATGTTCATGGCGGCGATGATCTCGTCGAGCTTCCGACCGTGGGCCAGCTGCTCGCCGACATGTCGGTTTCGCGAGAGCTTCGATGCACACGTCGCGATGAGGTCCCCCATCCCGGCCAGCCCGGCGAACGTCAGGGCGTTGCCTCCCATCGCCACGCCGAGACGAGCCAGCTCCGCCAGGCCTCTCGTCATGAGCGAGGCCTTCGCGTTGTCGCCGAGGCCCAGCCCGTCGGCGATCCCGGCGGCGATGGCGATGATGTTCTTCGTGCATCCGCCGATCTCGCACCCCACCACATCCGGGTTCGTGTACACGCGGAACGCCGGCGACATGAAGAGATCCTGGAGCGACCGCCCGGTCCCGTGGTCGGCGCACGCCAGAGTGGTCGCGGCCGGTTGGCCCCGGGCGATCTCCTTCGCCAGGTTCGGCCCGGACACGACCCCGATCCGGGCTGGACCGAGCGCTCCCTCTTGCTCGAGCACCTCGCTCATCCTGAGGTTGGTGTCCTGCTCGATCCCCTTGGCGAGCGAGATGACGGGAGCATCGGACGGGAGCAGGGGCAGGACCTCCCGGAAGATGGATCGAAACGTATGGGAGGGGACGGCCATGACCACGACGTCGGCGCCGCCAACGCAGCGCTCCAGGTCGTGGGTCGCCGTGAGCGCCGGCGGGAGCTCGATCCCGCTCAGGTAGTCCGGGTTCTCGTGCCGGGAGGCGATGGCGTCGGCGAGGTCCTCACGCCGGGCCCACAGGATCGTGTGCACGCCCTTCGCCGCGGTGATCGAACCGAATGCGGTACCCCAGGACCCGGCGCCGACGACGGCGACCCTTGGGCCGTCGTTCACTGACCCCATCGTTTGGGATACCGACTCCGAAGGTCCGTCACCAGCCGGGTCAGCTCATCCATGACGGCGTCCGTGACCTCGTGCATCGCCGCCGGCTGATCTCGGCGGTCCTCGTAGTCGGAGAAGTCCAGCGGTGGCCCGGCCTTCAGCCAGATGGGGCGGCCGAACTTCATGCTCCTGACGCCGTCGCGCTGCATCACGTGCTGCGACCCCCACACGGCGATCGGCAGCACCGGCACGCCCGTGGCGAGCGTGAGGCGAGCCACCCCGGTCTTCCCCTGCATGGGCGTGTAGTCGGGGTTCCGGGTCGTGGTCGCCTCTGGGTAGATCATCACGGCCTCGCCCTGCTTCAACGCGGCGACGGCGTTCTCGATCGGCGCGGCCGACCCGGAACCCCGTTCGACCCTGATCTGCCGGGCCCCTTCGAGCACATGACGAAGCAGCCACTTTCCGTAGAGCTCACTCTTCGTCAGGAACCGCGGACGCCGTCCCGCCTTCACCAGCATGAGGCCGTGCGCCAGGGGGTCGAAATAGGAGATGTGGTTGCACGCGACCAGCACCGGGCCTTCCGGTGGGATGTGTTCCATCCCCTCGAATCGCCAGTTAAACCACAGCGTCAGCGGCGGCCGCAGGACGGAAGCGGCGAATCGAAACCACGGTTCGGGCTTGTTCACCAATTCCTCCGGGTCGGGGCGCGGCTATTCTACCGGCGCATGCGCGTGCTGGCGGTTCCGGTCAAGTCCCTCTCCTCCGCCAAGACCCGTCTCTCCCGGATCCTCTCCCCCACCGAACGGGCCTCGTTGACGCTCGCGCTGTTGGAAGACGTGCTCGACGCCTGTCGGGTCCAGGACGGCTGGGCGACGTGGGTGATCTCGCGGGACGAACGGGTGCTCGAGGTCGGGACACGCTGGGGCGCGCGGCCGGTCCTCGAACGAGGTCGAAGCCTTATCGCGGCCGTTCGCCAGGTGGAGGAGGACTGCGCGGCAGGACGGGTCAACGCTCTGGCGGTGGTGCTGGGCGATCTGCCCTACCTCAGGCCCGATGACCTCACCACCGCTCTGGCCCTCGAGGCACCGGTGGTCGCCGCGCCGGCCGCGTCGGACGGGGGGACGAACCTGCTGGTTCGCCGCCCTCCGACAGCGATCCGGGCGAGATTCGGGAGGGCCTCGTTCGACAAGCATCGGTGGGCGGCCCGCCGGGCCGGAGTGACCTTGACGGAGGTCCGGACCCCGGGGCTGGAACGCGACCTCGATACCCCCGACGACCTGGCGGCACTGATGTCGTCGGATCGCGCCGGGCACGCCCGAACGGCTTGCATCGAGATGGGCGTGGCGTCGAGACTCCTGCGCGACGACGCGACCGCGGTGGAGGGATGACGAAGATGGCGCAGGGGACCGTCAAGGACTATTTCATCGACGAACGGGCGGGGTCCGTCCTCCTCGACGACCACAGCGAGGTCACCATCGACCAGGACTCGGCGGAGGGATCCGGCATCCGGTACCTCCGCGTCGGGCAGCGCGTCGACTTCGAGATCGTCGACGAAGGGAATCGCCGCGTCGCTCGAAACTTGAGGATCGTCACCTTCTCCTGACATGCGCACGGCGCGCGCCGGCACCGAGGAGGAGGGAGCGTCGCGAGGGGACGGCGGGGCTCCCCGGCGGTCGATCCTGCGGGTCGCCGTCTGGATCCTCCACCTGTCCCTCCCGTTGCTCGGACTGTGGCTGCTGATCGCGCAGCCGCAGCTCGACGTGGTGTGGGAGAACCACGCCTACCACTTCTGGCTCGTCGCCGGGGTGGCGGGCGTGAACGTTCTCCTCGGGTTTCGCATCAGCAGGGCCGCGCGAACGAGGTCGGACGCGCGGCTGTTCCTGGTCGCGCTGGCGTTCATGGGAAGCGCCGGGTTCCTCCTGCTCCACGCCCTGGCCACCCCCGGGGTCGTGATCGAGGGCAAGAACAGCGGGTTCGTCGTCGCCACGCCGGTGGGGCTCGTCCTGGCCTCGGTGCTGGTGGCCCTGTCCTCGCTGAACTTCACGCCGCAGCAGTCCGCAGCGATCGTCCGGAGAGAGCGGGTCTACAAGCTGGGGATGCTCGCCCTCCTCCTGGTGTGGGCGGTCGTGTCGCTGGTCAACCTCCCGCCGCTGAACCATCCACTGCCGGTCGAGGAAGCCCGGGGCTGGCTGTTCGGCCTGACCATCGCGGGCGTGCCTCTGTATCTGCTGGCCACCGTGCGATACGCCACCGTATACCGGCGCCGGCCCGCCGTGATGCTCATCGGCATCATCACGGCCTTCGCCCTCCTGGCGGAATCGCTCATCGCGATCGCCGTCGCCCGGAGTTGGCAGACGTCGTGGTGGGAATGGCACGTGCTCATGGCCGCGGCGTTCGGGTTCGTCGCCTACAGCGCGCAGGTCGAATACGCCCGGGAGGGCGCGAGCACGGCGCTGTTCCGGAGCATCTCGCTCGAGGAGACCATCCGCCGGATCCGCGAGGAGTACGGCGCGGCCCTGGAGGCCCTGGTGACGGCCATGCAGCGTCGCGACCACGCCCCCGGTCCCGGCCGCATCGAACCGCTGGCGGCACGCGTGGCCGAGCGGTTCGGCCTGTCGCCGGGACAGGGAGAGGTGTTGAGCCGGGCGGCAGAGGCGCTGGCCCACGAACGCGAACAGATCGATCGCCTCGGCTCGCTCGTCGCGGTCGGACGCGAGACGCGAGTGATCGTGGACGAGGCCACGCTGCTCCGCCGCGCGTTGCAATTCGCCCGGCAGGGGTTCGCCCGGGACACGCTCCGGATCGGCTTACTCGATGAAGGACGGCTCGAGTTCTCGCCGGACCTGACTGCCGGCACGCTCGACGGCGCGGAGACCGACGCCGCGGAACGGGCCCTCCAACGTCTCGAGCCGGTGGAGTCGAACGCCGACGGCACGCTGGTCGTGGCGCTCCCGCTCACCGTGAAGGGACGCCCCGCCGGCGTGCTGGAGATTCGGCGTGCCGGCGAGGCGTTCGCGGAACGAGACCGGTCGGTCCTGGAGTCGTTCGCCAGCCAGCTCTCGATCGCGCTGGAGAACGCGCGGCTGTACCGGCAGCTCGACACGCTCTTTCGGTCCTACATGTCGCCGGACGTGGCGACGGCGTTGGTGGCAGACCCGAGCCAGGCCGCGTTGGGCGGCGCCATTCGGACGATCACCGTCCTGTTCGCCGACCTCCGCGGCTTCACCACGTTCTCCGAACGGACCACGCCGGATCGTGTCGTCGAGATGCTGAATCGGTACTTCGGCCTGGCGGTGCCGATCGTCCTGGCCGAAGCGGGAACCGTCGTTCAGTTCGTGGGCGACGCGATCATGGCCATCTGGGGGGCGCCCATCGCGCAACCGGACCATGCCCTGCGG
>JBHELE010000363.1:0-12002 GCA_046263235.1 Actinomycetota bacterium | reverse complement strand
GACACGGGAGCCCCGGGCCGGGCCCGGGGTGAGTACGGCGCGACCGTGTGCTGCGCCGGAGCGTTGCGGCGAACGTCGATCAGGACCCGTCCGCCCCGGTCTGCTCGGCTGAACTCCATGGTGGCGACCCCGGGGTTTCGTTCGACCACCCGCTGACCCAACCGCTCCGCGGCCCGGCCGACCGCGTCGAAGGGGTGCCGCCGCCGCAGGGGCACGTAGACATGCACGCCCTTCGAGCCCGACGTCTTCGGCGCGCCCCGCAGCCCCACCTCCTCCAGGGCGGTCCGCATGGCCAGGGCCGCTTCGACGGCGGCGTCGAACCCACCCTCCGGCGGGTCGAAGTCGAACACCATCAAATCCGGAAAACGCAGGCGATCCACCCGCGACGGCCACGGATGGAACTCGATCGCCGCCTGGTTGGCGAGCCACAGCAGGGTCCGCTTCGAATCGCACACGGTGTAGTCGACGTCTCGCTTGGCGGATCCTGCGTGGAGCGTCACCCGCCGCACCCATTCGGGTGCGTGCGCCGGGGTGTTCTTCTGGAAGAACGAGAACCCCTCGATCCCGTCCGGGTAGCGCTTCACGGTGAGGGGGCGCCCCCGCAGGGCCGGGACGAGGGCATGGGCGACGGCTTCCACGTACGCCAGGAACTCGCCCTTCGTCACGCCGGCGTCCGGCCAGAACACCTTGTCGAGGTTCGTTCCACGCGGTGAGGTCACCGGCCCATCGTTACCCTCGGAGCGAAGGCGCTACAACCGCGAGGTGGGAGACCGCCGGCGAGCAGAGGACGAGGATCGCCGCCGGGTCGACCGTCGCCGGGCGTTTGGGGTCTCGCGTGGTGGGCAGGATTCCAGCACCGAAGACGAGGGGTGAGATGACAGCGGCCTGGTGGGAATGTCCGTCGTGTGGCGCTCCGGTGCCGTTCAGCTACCAGATCGAGGAATCGTTCGCCGACGACGGGCGGGCGGAGTTCGACCCGAGCGGGTCCATCGGGCCTCGGCCCGTCTCGGACGCCCTGAGCGCGTGCTGGCTGCGTATCGTGCGGTGCCCGAACGACGAGTGTGACCGTGCGTGGGCCCTGACGCTGTACCCCGCGTCGAAGGAACTCTTCGACGACCAATCCGTCGCGTACCCGGCCTGAACCGCCGGGACCCGGCCATTCGGCGACATCCTTCACGACCCGGGGGCGATCGTTCGCCTGGGCACCGTAGAATTCCACGCGCGGGGCGTGGCGCAGCTTGGAAGCGCGCTTGCTTTGGGAGCAAGAGGTCGCGGGTTCAAATCCCGCCGCCCCGACCCGCGTGCGGCGTTGACCGAGCGCGCCCTCGAAGAACCCGCCGAAAGATGGTTCCGTTATCCGGCGGGTCCTGATAGGGTCCCTCCGCCCGCGGTGCACCGTGAAGGGGAACAAGAGGCCGTCCCGAATGAAGAAAGCTGTGCTCGCGTTCGCCCTGCTGGGACTGTACGGCCTCCTTCAGACTGCCGCGATTCATTCGGCCAGTGCGGAATCGTGCGCGTCGACCGCCGCCGGATGCGCCCCGGACCCACTGCTTCGTCCGGCCCAGGCGGAGCCGACCCCGACCAGCGATCCTTCGCCCACGCCCTCACCGGATCCAACCGCCAGCCCCGATCCGTCGCCAACGGAGCCGACCCCTTCTACGAATCCTTCGCCGAGCGTGACGCCGAGCGGGAGCCCGTCCGCATCGCCGGGGGGCTCATCGAGGCCGGGCGGCGCGAGCCGAACCAGGTCCGGCACCGACTCCCACCGTCGTGGAGCTGACGGCGAGGGCTGCGCGACGGGGCGCGTGGCGGGAGGTCCCCAAACGCTGTGGGCCCCCGATCCGCCATACGTGGTCGCCGAGCCCGCCGGGATGGCGGGACCGCAGAGCACCCGTCGGGTCGAGACGATCCTCCGGCGCGAGCGAGGTGCCCGCGGCTCGACAGCATCGAACGATTTCCTGAGGATCGCCGGACCGTTCCCGGTGGCCGCGCCGTCCTCCTGGTCGAACGACTGGCACGCCTACCGAGCGTGTCCGTACCCGCACCTGCACAGGGGGCTCGACATCTTCGCCGCGTACGGGGCGCCGCTCGTGGCGGCGGCCGACGGCCATCTATCGAGGGTCGGGGGCGACGCCACCTCCGGCCTTGCCGTCGAGCTGACCGACCGGTCGGGCGTGGAGTACTTCTACGCACACCTCAGCGCGTACGCGCGCGGCATCCATGAGGGGCAGTGGGTTCGCCGTGGCGAGGTGATCGGATTCGTCGGTACCAGCGGGAACGCCGTCGGGACCGCGCCGCACGTGCACTTCGAAATTCAGCCCGGTGGTGTGGCCATGCCGCCCAAACCGGTCGTCGATCGCTGGCTGCTCGAGATGGAGCGGAAGGCCCGGGTGTTGGTGAGGGGCGGGCGGGACGCTCTGGTGCGGGAGGGACCGCGGGCGGCTCCGGCGATCGGACTGCTGAACGACGCGCCCGCAGCCCATGCGGCCGACGATGGCGGCGATCCGTCATCCGGGACGTTCCCGGTCGGGCCGGTCGCGTTGGTCGCCATCGCCGCTCTCGGGGTGGCCCTGGAAGGATTGCGGGTGGCCGGTCGGAGATCACCCTTGGCGCGAAGGCGGCGCCGCCGCGAAGGCGGTGTCGCGGTGGAGACATGGGACCCGGCTCAGGTCCAGGTGGCCCCGGCAGGGTTCGTGCGAGACGTTGCATGGCCCGACGACGAGGAGGAGATCGGGTACCTTCTCCTCCAGAAATGACGCGTACCCCGCGCGTTCTCTCAAGGCGTTACCGGCTCGACGAGATCGTTGGTGCAGGCGGAATGGCCGAGGTCTACGCCGGCGTCGATCTGGCGCTGGACCGGCCCGTGGCCGTGAAGGTTCTTCGACCGGAGTTGGCCGCCGACCCCCATCTGGTCGACCGCCTTGGGCACGAGGCCCGGCTGGCGGCTCGCCTCGTCCATCCGGACATCGTCGGCGTGTACGACACCGGCGTCGACGCCGGCGCCCACTACATCATCATGGAGCGTGTCGAGGGCCGCACCCTCGCCGACCTGTTGCGGGAGGGCGCGTTGCTGCCGGAACGAGCGGCGGAGATCGCCGAGGCCGTGGCCGGCGCGCTCTCGTTCGCCCACCGCTCGGGGATCGTGCACTGTGACGTGAAGCCGGCCAACGTCATGATCACGAGGACCGGTGGCGTCAAGGTGATGGACTTCGGCATCGCCCTGGCGGCGAGCGGCGCACGGGGACGAGACCGGATGGTCCTGGCGACGGCGAACTATCTGTCGCCGGAGCGGGCCAGGGGTGATGCTCCCGACGCTCGGTCGGACGTGTACTCGCTGGGGATCGTCCTGTACGAGATGCTCACCGGGAGGCCTCCGTTCACCGGTGATCCGGTCGCGGTGGCGCGGCAGCACGTGCACGACAATCCTCCCCGCCCAACCCGAATCGTCCGAGACGTCCCGCGTGACCTCGAGGGGATCGTGCTTCGGGCGATCGCGAAGGACCCCGCCAAGCGATACGCGTCGGCCGAGCTGCTTCGGATGGAGCTCGAGAGCTTTCGGGTCGCGCTGCTCGAGGAGCAACCCGCCCGGTCGGTCGCGACGGTCCGGCCCGCTCCCCCCGAACGCGGACGCCGGCGGCTCCGTCCGCGCCGGGGATGGGTCATGGCCGCCGCCGAGGCGCTGGCGGTCGCCGCGGTCGTCGGGTTGGTGGCATGGATCGGATCGCTCAGGGGATCTGCGCCGACGCCGTTGCGGGACGAGAGCATCCTTCGCCCGCCTCGGTCGGTCGTCGTGGCCGAGTCTCCGTCCGTCGAACCCATCGCGACGTCGTCGCCGACCGAGGACCCCACTCCGGGCGAATCGACCGCCTCGCCGTCGCCGTCGCCATCTTCGTCTCCCTCGGAGGGGATCCTCCCGATACCGCTTCCGAGCCTGCCGCCCTTCCCGTAGACGGCGCCCCTCGGTGGGGCTCCCGATCAGGTCGCGGCGCGGCCCCGGCGTCGTCGCGACGCGGTGCGGGCGGACGGGGCGGGTTCCGTCTCCTCGGCAGGACGGGCGTCTTCCTCGAGCGGATTGCAGACCCTGCACGCGGCCGGGCCACTGGTCCGCGCGTCGTCGAGCGTCAACGTGGCCAGCCCGGATTTGCCCTTGAGCAGGCGGCAGTCCGGCCGGTGATACGCCCCCGGCCCGGCCACGACGACGGGCTGCCCGTTCGGCTCGGGAGCCTCGGCGCCAGCCCGGAGGGCCGGAGCGGCGGGACGAACGACCGATGTCACGAGCTGTTCCAGATGGGTCTCGGCGCGCAGACGGTCCGCCCGGATCTGCCCGATGACCAGGAACGCCGCGCCGACGATGATCAGCCCGATCCCGGTGGCTCCCCCCGACAGCAGGTACGGCAGCTGACAGTCCGGGCAGGCCACCCGGGCCATGCCGTTCCACCCCAAGCCGATGACCACGAATCCGGCCACCCAGAACACCAACGCGAGGATTCTCGTGTACGTGATCCGCCGCTCGCGGCTGATGCGGCGGCGCCGTGGACTCGGTGCGGCCGCGGGCGTCGAGCTTCCTTCGCCCGGCCCACTGACGGCTCGTCTTCTCACTCCCAGCTCACCTCCAATGCCTTCATGCGACCACCGTCCTGCGGGCGCTCCCAGGTAGGCCCGGCGAAGCTCACCTTGCCCCAGCATCCCCTCGCCGGTGTCCTCGTGCACCACGCGGCCCTTCTCCATGATGTAGGCGCGGTGCGCGATGCGCAGGACGCCGGCGTTCTGCTCGACCATGAGGACGGTCACGCCTTCCTCGTTGATCCGCCGCACCGTGTCGAAGACGTCGTGGGCGAGCTTCGGCGACAGCCCCAGCGACGCCTCGTCGATGAGGAGCATCCGCGGGTTCGCCATCAGGCCGCGGGCAATGGCCAGCATCTGCTGCTCGCCGCCCGATAGGGTGCCGGCAAGCTGCGCCGCCCGCTCCTTCAGCCTGGGAAACACGTCCATGACCCGGTCCAGGCTTCGCTTCGTGCCCGCGCGGTCGCGTCGGCGCGTCCAGGCGCCGAGGCGAAGGTTCGCCTCGACGGACAGCCCCGGGAACACGTGACGTCCCTCCGGGATCAGGACGAGCCCGAGCCGGACGAGCCGGTCCGGCTCCTCCTTCGACAGAAGCTTCCCGTCGTACACAACGCTCCCGCCCCACCGAGGCAGGAGTCCCGCGATGGTCATGAGCGTGGTCGTCTTCCCGGCTCCGTTGAGTCCGAACAGCACCGCGGTCTCACCATCGTCGACCGACAGCGTCACGCCGTGCAGGACCGGCGCGGCGCCGTATCCGGTCCGAAGGTCCTCGACCTCAAGGAGCGGCATCGACGCTCTCCTTTCCGGAGGAGCGCGACCGTGCTGAGGACCGATCGGCGACCGTGGCCTCATCCCCCAGGTACGCCGCGATCACCTCCGGATGCCGTTGGATCTGCTCCGGGCGTCCCGCCGCCAGGACCCGACCAAAGTTCAGGCAATACACGAAGTCGCACACGCCGACCACCAGGGGGACGTGGTGCTCGATCATGAGGATGGTCAGGTTCAGCGAGTCACGGAGGAATCGCAGCGTCTCTGCGAGCGCTTCGGCCTCCTCGGGTCCCATGCCGGAGGACGGCTCGTCCAGCAGGAGCAGCTCGGGGTCGGTAGCGAGCGCCATCGCCAGGTCGCACAGCTTCTGCGTCCCATAGGGGAGATCCGCCACCCGCTCTGAGGCGAACGGGAGCAGGCCGAGGAAGAACAAGATCTCCTCGGCGTTCTCCCGCAGCAGACGTTCCTGTGAGAACGACACCGGCGCGCCCAGGACGCCTGCCATGGCGGAATAGCCAGCGTGGAGGTGCTGCGCTGTCAGGACGTTCTCGATGACCGTGAGAGAGCCCTCGGCTCCCAGCGCCTGCCACGTTCGTCCCATCCCCAGGCCGACCCGTCGGTGCGACGCCATCTTCGTGATGTCCTCGCCCCGGTAGCGGATGTGTCCTCGGTCGGGGCTGTAGATCCCGCTCAGGCAATTGAACAGCGTGGTCTTGCCGGCGCCGTTCGGTCCGATCAGGCCGACGATCTCCCACTCGCCGACGTCGATCGAGACCTCGTCGAGGGCCTGCAGCCCGCCGAACCGAATCGACACATCCCGAACCTCCAGCACGTGCGGCATCAGGCATTCCTTCGCTTCCGGCGGACCGGCGCGGCTTTCACCGCCGGAAGCTGCACGGTGTCCGAAGGGACCGGTCCATTCCCGGCCGGCTCGGCCGACTCGGGGACGGCGAAGGCCTGCGTGATGCCGGGCGCGCGGTCGCCGCCGTCATCCGCCGACCGCGCTTCGACCGTGTCCGGTTGCGCCGTGATGTCACCGGCCCGACGGGATGGGCGGTGAAGCGCCAGCCGTCCGCCCGCGAGCCACCGTCGGATCGGCAGCAATTGCTCGCCGATCCCGCCGGGATACATCGTCAGCGTGACCAGCAGCAGGAGCGCGCCGATCAGCGGGGTCAGCAGCGAGATGTTGCGGGCGCCGACGAGCGGAAGGTCGACGGGCGTCGACGGCAGCAACGCGGGGAACAGCGCGAAGAACGCCGAACCGATCACCACGCCAGCCCGGGAACCCAGTCCCCCCACCACCGCCATGAGGACCCATGTCAGGGCGATGGTCAGGTCGTAGTCGGCAGCGGCGGCCGTCTGACTCAAGTGCCCGTACAGGGACCCTGCCGCCCCCGCCAGGAACCCCCCGGCGGCGAAGGCGATGAGCTTGTAGGCGACGATGTTCACCCCGAGCGTCCGGGCAACCTGATCGTTGTTTCGAAGCGCCACGACGGCCCGGCCGGCCTTGCTCTTCGCCAGGCGCCAATCGACGACCAGGAACAGCCCCAGCAGCAGCAGGCACAGATACGCGTACGCCTGGTCGGAGGCGAACAGGGAGGGTCGGGGGGCGGCGGCACCGGCCCCGCCTCCGGTGAAGTCGCGCCAGTTGAAGATCGTGACCTCGGCCACCCGCCCGAACGCCAGCGTCACCAGCGCCAGGTAGAGCCCGCGGATGCGCAGCGCCACCAGCCCCAGGGCCAGCGCCATGAGGGCGCCGGTGAACCCGGCAACCGGGAGCGCGATGAAGAATCCGGCCCCGGCGATCTTTCCGACCACGAAGGCCGACATGAAGGCGCCGATCCCGACGAACGCCTGGTGCCCCAGCGAGATCTGGCCGGCGTACCCCGTGATGATGTTCACGGACAGACCGATGACGGCGTAGATCGCCGCCAGGGCGATGCGGAAGTCCCAGACGCTGCCGGTGAGGAGGGGGACCCCGAAGACGGCGACGGCCAGGGCGAGGGCGAACGCGCCTCGCGCCGCCCATCCGGCGACGCTCGGACGAAATTCCGTCGGCATGGCGCCCAGCGCCACCGTCCCGCCCGCCACCTAGGCCTCCTTGCCCAGCAGGCCCTGTGGTCGGGCCAGCAGGATCACCAGCAACAGGGAAAACACCGCGAGGTCGGCCGCCCCGGGAACCCCCGCCTTCTGCAGCCCGTAGGCCCCGACGGCCTGAGCGATCCCGATCAGCTCGCCGCCGATGAACGCCCCGGGCAGACTCGTCATGCCGCCCAGGACCGCCGCCGTGAACGCCGGGATCAGCGCCCCCGTTGTCATGAACCCGGGCTGAAACACCCCGGCGACCGGTGCCTGGAGGATCCCGGCGATCCCGCCGAGCAGCGCGGCGGACCCCCAGATGAATCTCGACATCCCTTTCACGCTGATCCCGACCGTGCGTGTCGCCAGCGGGTCCTGCGACGTGGCCAGCACGGCCAGTCCCCGGGTGGTTCGAAAGAACATCGCCAGCAGCCCGGCCAGGGCCATCAGGACGCCGAGGACGAGGAACTGCTGCGGCATGACGCCGGCGCCGAAGATGTAGAGCGGGTCACCCGGCAGGGCGGGGGGAAGCACGCGAGGGAAGATCTCGGCGAGGATGATCTCGGCGGCGATGATGAACAGCGCCACGCCGACCGTCGCGACCAGCAGGGTCAGCCGCGGAGCGTTCAGGAGCGGCCGGACCACCGCGCGCTCGACCAGCAACCCGAGCAGGACGGCGCACACCAGCGCGATCAGCACCGCCACGCCGTAGGGAAGGCGGGCATTGGCGAACAGGGCGAACGTCACGTAGGCGGCCACCGTCCCGAACTCCCCCTGGGCGAAATTGAACGTGCGCGTTCCCTTGTAGACCAGGGCGAGTCCCACGGCGAGCAATCCGTACGTCCCCCCCTGGAACACTCCCAGAACAGTGAATTTCAGCATCCGCGCTCCCGCCCGCGCGCGCTAGAACCCGCTGACGTTCTGCGCCTCAGTCAACCAATGACCGTCCTCACTGACGGGGCAGACGAGTCGAAGGACATTCAGCCTGCTCGCCCCGAAGTGGTCGGATGGCGTGTACCGCAGGCTGGGAAAGACGCCCTGGCCGTTCACGCTGGCGTTCGACGTGCTCTGGATGAACCGTTCCCGCGAGAGATCGGATCCGGCCTTGAGGAAGAGCTGGTGCAGTCCGGCGGACGTCCCCCACAGCAGCCACATGATGTCGTCCGGGTCGACGCCCTTGGCCCTCGCGGCCCGCATGAACTGCTGGTTCTTCGCACCGACGTCGGTGAAGGCCGCCGCGGGGGAGAAGAAGTGCGCGCTGTCCGTGGTGTATCCGAGGTCGCACACGGCGCTCGCCACGGGATCGATCCCCATGGTGATGCCGACGCCGGCCCACCGCGGCTGGCACGTCGCCTGGCCGGCCATCTGGAGCCAGAACAGCGGGGCGGTGAGGGGGAAGACGACGTCGTAGCGGTCCACGGCCCCGCGACAGAGGTCCTGGCCGTACGTGGTGGCCGAGTCGTTCTTGTCCGGCCGGTATACGTCGGTTCCCGGAAAGGCCTTGTTCCACGCGGCGAGGGCGTCGTCGAAGTTGGGAGTGTTCGTGATCACCGCGGCGACTCGGCTCGCGTTGCTCGTGTAGTTCTTCTTGATGTACTCGACCAGCAGCGGGATCTGCTGCGGGTACGACATCGACAGCGCGAAATAGTGCGGCCGACCTTCCAGCGGCTCCTGGGTGACTCCGGCCGAGAGGTACGGCACCGGTCCGGGTTGGGTCTCGGCGTACTTCGCGCAGGCGACGATCTGGTCCGTTCCTGCGCCGCCGATCAGCAGGAAGGCGCGGTCCTCTTCGACCATCTCCTTGCAGACCTGCGTGGCGAAGGTGGGGTTGTAGTGGTCGTCTTCGACGATCACCCGGACCTGGCGCCCGTAGATCGAGAACGCCTTTCCGTCGTTCCCATACCTCCAGTAGAGGTCCTTGCCCTCCTCGAACGACTCGTCGGTGACGGGCGCCGCACCGGTGATGGGAGCGTGGATGCCGAGCGTGATCGACGTCGCCGTCACGCCGGTCGTGGTGTGGCCCGTGAGGGACCCCGCATTTCCGCTCGTACCGGCCCCGGTCGAGCCGCCGGTGGTGGTGCCGCCGCCTGTCTGCGTCCCGTCGGCACCGACGGTGGGCCCGAGTGAATCCGTCCCGAACGAATCCTGGCCGGGCTGGTCCGGCGAACCGCCCAGCGTCCCCGATCCCTCGCCGTCCCGAAAGGCCAGCTCATGGGTGTTCGGATACTGGCCGCACGCCACCGCCGCGGCGGACAGCATGACGGCGATGGCGATCGCCCGTGTGGCCTGCCGGTTCTTCATTCGCTCATCGCCTCCGTACCGCCCGCCGAGTCCGTGTCGCCAGCGCGGTGATCGACTCCCACCCCCGCCTGCCAAGCGTTCCGAACGACATCGCTCGAGCGAAACGGCTCATCCCGCGCCGGGCCGCCGCGGGCCCCCGGGAGCCCATGCCGCGGAGCTCGGCGTTCTTCGTTCGGATCGCCACGATCACGCCACCGGGCTTCCCGGTGGCGAGCGGCTCGAGAACGACGGCGCGAACGGTGGAGACCGCCATGAGTCCGACCGGGATCAGGACCCACACGTACCACGGGAGCTGCGGGACCGTTCGAGACGACGTCGGGGCGGACGTACGGGTCTGCTCCCCGCCGGCCGGCGACCCGCCCGTCCCACCCGTCACCGGGGGGCTGTCAAAGGGAAACCCCGATCCGGGAGAACCGGTCCCGGTCGTGGGATCGAAGTTCGTTCCGCCCCCGGTGAAGTTGCCCCCCGACGAGGTGTCCGATGGAGGCGAGAACGCCAGGCTGACCTGGACCCGGTCCTTGGTTTGCTCGTACTCGTCGGCGCTCTCCGTGTTGTCGTCATCGCGCCGGGGGAGCTTCAGGTTCACCTGCCATGTGGAATCGGTGGACGCTGCGCCCTCGGGAATGACGGGGACCAGCATCATCCCCGGGTTGGTCGACGGCGTGGCGGCCCATTCCTGGGCCAGCGTGGTCACGTCGAACATCCAAGCGATGACACCGGCAGATTCGGCACGTTTGCCCTGCACGCACCCGGCAGTGTCGTAGGTGGGAGCGAGCTCCCAGAGCTCGGCGCCCTCGCCGGCGGACCAGACCCCGGTGATCGGGCAGGCCTGGATGAACTTCCCCTCGGTGTTGAACGACGGCTGCGTGTCCGGCTGCGAGGCGTCTTGCGAGGTCGGGACCAGCTCGTCGCTCTCGATGATCCTGAAGGTGAACTTGGAGATCGACGACCCCGCCTCCACCCCACGACGGGAGAGGTCGAACGACACGGCCGAGATCTTGTTGGGCTGGCCGTCCTGCGCCGCCACCAGCAACGTGTCCGGCGCCTGCGGGTTCGGAAGCCTCACGACCTGGGCAACGGGTCCGGCGGCGACGGTTTGCTCGACCTGATCCTTCCAGTACCAGTTCGCCGAGTCGGGGCCGTAGACGTACGAGGACGATGCCGTCTCCGCGTGGGCGACGCCGGGGGACAGGACGGCAACGGCCATCGCGCCCGCGAGGGCGATGGCTCGACGCGTCCGCCGACCTACCGCGTGTGCCATGGGCGGAACCTGCGGACGCCGTGCACCGCGATTCTCGCCACCGATCTGGTCATCCCAGCGGGCAGCTCGCGGGCGGAGCGCCGTACCGAACCGACGAACGCGCGGACCCCACCTCCGTCATGGGCGGGCTCGAACACCGCCAGCCCGGCAGCCCACACGAGCATCAGGCCCAGCGGAAGCAACACCCACAGGAATGCGGGGTTGCGCGGGACGGACGCCGCCACGGGAGTGACCAGCGTCGGCGCGTCGGGGGCGATCGGCTGCACGGGCACGGACGTCGTGTACTTCGAGGGAACGTCCGTGTACCCGTCGGCGCGGGTCAGGAACCGCCGCCATCCTCCGTACGCGACGTTCCACGACCAGGTGTAGCCGGACGACGAGGCGACCTTCGGCGACTCCTTCCTCTCGGCGGAGGATGACCCCGTCTCGCGGGGGGCCGGGTCGGACTGCTCGGTCTCGCCTCCCTCGGCCTCGCCCGCGGCTTCGTCGACGACCTTCTGCACGGGCTCGGGAAGCTGAGAGTCCGAGCTCGGGGATGGCTTGGGCGGGAGGAGCTCGCGGATGGGGGGCTGCTCGGCGACCGCGACCGACGCCGTCACGGCGAGAGTCGTTCCCGTTGCGGCCAGCGCGAGCGGAATTGCAATCGCGATCGCCATTCTGAGTCGAGGCCTCATCGTCGCCCCCGCTAAGACTTATGTCCTATGTGCCGAGCGGGCTGACTGGGCAATTGTGGCTAGGCACGGTGGAGTGTACCTGCCGACCTCGGCGAGTTGCAATCGAGAGCCTATCATTTGAGCCTCTCGATGAGCAGCATGAACAGGGTCCCGAGCAGGGGCGGCCCGGGCCCCTTCGGTCACGGCGTGCCAAAGCTCGCCCGCCGCGTCGCCGCGGCGTTCGGGTTCTGCGTCGTGTTCGCGGCCTGCGGTCAGGTCCCGGGCGCGCACCTTCGGTCTACCGGTGTGCAGGCGGCCGGCAGGCCCTCGCCGCAGTTCAGCCCGAACGGAGAGAACGAAGGACCTCCTCCCGGCAT
>JBHELE010000362.1:0-2752 GCA_046263235.1 Actinomycetota bacterium | reverse complement strand
CACCCACGAGGGCCCACACCACGCCGTTCTGTCCCGCGACGAACAGGCGCTCGTCGCCCTCTCTCGTGGCCATGGCCAACGGACTGTCCAGCTCGGCGACCGGTTCGAACCGCACGTCGACCGCGGCCAGGCTCGGCCCGGTCGTCCCCGTCCCCGATGGAGTCGGCGCAGCCGTTGGGGACGGCGACGGCGACGGCGACGGCGCTCCGCGCTGTGGCTCCGCCGCGCCGCACGAGGCGAGCGTGACCGCCACGCCGAGCCACGCCCACACGCGGATAACGCCCCGCGCCGGCTTCATCACCTGAACATACGAAGCCGGCGCGGTGAATGGCGCGGGGTCAGCTCGGTTCGCCGGTCACCCTTCGGCCGTGTCTCCACTGGAGCAACAGGACGAGCCCCAGGACGAACGCCAGCCCGAAGCCGGCCGCGGTCGTCGCGCGCCATGGGCCGGCTGACGACGAGGTTGGAACGGCGGCGGTCCTTGCGGCGAGGGTCGTGCCCGCGTTCGGCGCGGCATCCGCGGTGAGGCTCGAGTCGCTGAGGGGGTCGGAACCGGACTCCAGCTTCGGGGCGTCCACGCCGCCCACGACGACGGCCCCGTTCATCCCCGGGTGGAGGTAACACGTGTACGGGAACACCCCGGCGGTGCGGAACACGGTGCTGAACCGGTCACCTTGGAGCAGGTCGTCCGGGCTCCCCCCACCGGTAGCCCTGTCCCACGACCACGTGGGGGATCGAGTCCTTGTTCATCCACGTCACCTTCGCCCCAACCGGAACCCGGGTGACGGTGGCGTCGAAGCACGCATCGACCAGCGTCACGACGCGGTCGGATGATTCCGTGGCCGGGTTGTGACATCCGCCGCCCGCCTGAGCGGCGGTGGCCAGCGGGACCGTGAGCGCGGCCGTCATCAACACGACCAACGACATCGATGCCCTGCGCGTTCGGATCGACATGGCGGCTCCCCTCGTCGGGGCGCGGCATCCCCGCCGCGCTTCGCCGTGTTTACGTCATCACCGGACGTGCGGTTCCCGGCCTACCGGAACGACCGGGCGATCCGAAGGACCTCGTTCTTGCTCAAGGCCGACTCGATTCGAAGCGTCAGTTCGCCGTGCTGCCACAGCAGGACGTTGCCGGCCACCCGGGTGCTGTCCTGGATCGGCACCCCGTTCTCATCGATGTACCCCACCACGTGGGCGCCTTCGATCCAGAACCCGGGTTCGCCGTTCACCATGACGAACTCGACGCTCTCTCCGCCCACCGAGACCTTCTTGTAGAACCCCTCGTCGGGCGCGGCGCGAAACTCGCTGACCAGCAGGGCCAGCCCGGTCTCGCCGGCGGCCGGGATGCCGGGGCGGGCGCGGTACACCAGGAATGCCTGTTCGGAGAGATACAGCGGGTCCACGTGGACCTCGTCGGGCCGGCCCAGCTCCGGGACGTTTGGCAGCAGGAGCCGGAAGCCGACCTCGCGCTGCGCTTCGCGCAGCGTGACCTCCGGGCCCAGGTCGAGCACCGGTCGGACGGACGGCGTGGTCGGCACGGGCGTGGGCGTCACCTCGATCCGGACCCCGCGAAGACCCAGCCATCCCGCCACGGCCCGCCGAGCCCCCGGCGAGAACACCAGAACGGCGGCGACGATGACGACCGCCGCGGCGGCGGCCACGGCGACCGATCTCCACTCGAGCCGGGGCAGCCACGTCTTCGGCGTGCGGAAGCCGCGCGGCACGGTGGTCCGGACGTCATCGCGAAGGCGCGCCGACACCACGGCCGCCAGGTCGAGCGGTGGCGGGTCCTCCAGGTGCCGACCGACGTCGCCGAGGAGGCGCTCGAGCTCGGGCGTGGGGAGATCGCGTGGCGTCATCGTGCCGTTCCCTCGTCGGACATGCCGAGAGTGACCGGAGAGGGCAGCTCCGAGCGGAGGCGTTTGAGCGCCCGGGAGAGCCTGGACTTGACCGTGCCTCTCGGACAGTCGAGGGCCTCGGCCATCTCACCCTCGGAAAGGTCCATGAAGTACCGGTACGCGATGACGAGACGATCCTCGGGCCGGAGCTTGTTCAGCGCGTCCACCACCTCCTGCCGGAGCTCGTGGGCGAGAGCCGCCGCCTCGGGCGATGGGGCCGCACCGTCCGGACGGCGGCTCTCGCCCACTCGGAGCACCAGGTTCGCCTTCCGCTTCGAGGCCCGCCGTCGGTTGATCGCCTCGTTCGCGACGATCCGGAGCAGCCAGGGGCGAAACGCGGCCCCCGGCCGGAACCGACCGAGCGCGTAGAAGGCCTTGACGAAGGCCTCCTGCGCCGCGTCCTGGGCATCGGCCGCATCGCCCGTGATGACGTGTGCGGTCCGAAGGGCCAGCTGCTGATACGTCCTCACCAGCTCCTCGAATGGCTCGATCTCGCCGCTCTGGGCCCGCTCGACGAGCTCCGACTCCTCCAGTGGACGGCCCTCCATGGGTCGGAACCTCAAGGACCGTTACGCCGCGGGGGTGGAAATGGTTCCTGGGAGGCGGAGCGCTCCGGCACGGAGGCCGTCAGCGAGGCGCCGGCGGCCGTGCGGTCTGCTCAATGGTCGACGTAGGCTCGACGGCCGAATCGGGCCCCGCCGTCGAGGGGTGAAGCGCGAACCAGATCAGCGTTCCCGCCGAAACGAGGAGCACGCCGACGCCCGCCCACTGGCTGCCGGTTAGCCCGAACAACTACGTCTTGTCGATTCGAAGGAAGTCCGTGACGATCCGGCCGGCCGCGTACCACGCCGCGA
>JBHELE010000361.1:0-6747 GCA_046263235.1 Actinomycetota bacterium | reverse complement strand
CGATTACCTGCTGATCCTGAACTGGAACGAGAACATCATCCCCGCCGTGGCGCGTCTGTCGCAGGTCCAGGCCGCCGCATACTTCATGCTCGGCGAGACCACGGGGACGAGCGCCGGCGGGAAGGCCGAGGAGGGGAAGTTCCTCCGGGTGCCCGGCACGAACCCGTTCTTCCCGCTGAAGCACGGCCTGCAGGGGAATCGCTTCCTCGAGCTGCTCGACACCCATCCCATGGAGGTCTACCTCTTGAACACCGGGCGGGTGGGGGGCCGGGAGGACGACGAGCGATCGAAGAAGGTGAAGATCCCCCACTCGTCGGCGATTGTGAAGGCAATCGCTGAGCAGACCATCAAGTGGGACCAGAACGACGACTTCGGCTACGAGATCGCCGCCGATGTCCCGGGCATCGACGACCCCGAGCTACTGCAACCGCGAAGGCTGTACGAGGGCCAGGGACGGACCGACGAGTACCAGCAGTTCGTGGAACGGTTCAAGCGCGAGCGGGGCGAACACCTGAGGAAGTACGAGTCGCTGAACGAGGAGATCGCCCGGGCCGTGTCGTAGGCCTTCGGCGTCACGGCGGCCCCGCGAATGCCGGTGTTGTCCGCGTTCCTTCCCGGTCGCAAGCCACTCTTCGGGCGATCAGCTTCTCAAAGAGGGCTCGTGCCCAGCCAGCGGACCGGACGGCCATGTGGGCCGGACACGGCCAACTCGTCTTCGATCCCGCCCGGCCACGTCGTGAGCCAGATGCGATGCGGCTCCCGGCGGCGCCAGTCCCCCGGCTCCATTCGTAACCACGCCAACGGAGAGCGGACGGTCGCCCTGCGACCGGTCTGCGCGATGGTCGTGAGCAGACGAGTTCGCTCGTCCTCGGTCAGGTACTGCAGAAGGACCGAATGGAAGACCACGGTCGCCATTCCCGGAGGAACATTCATCAGCTCCTCCGCGAGCCAGTCCGGCGCCGACGCCCGCTCCACGGTCGCCGGCACACGCGCCGCGATGTCGAGCGCGCCATCGAGCGCTCCCATCCGGCTGACCTGATCGGCCCACACGGACGAACGCAGTCGCAGCCGATCCTCCACCCGACCCGGGTCCAGCGGCGCGAGGTCACACGCACGACGGTCCGCGATCGCCACCCGACCTTCCAGCGGTGGCGGGGGCGGGGCGAACGTATCGATGAGCTGAACGGGAGATGTCGGGTCGCCCCACGCCGCGCCGTCACCCTCGTACCGGAACCGGTCCCATCGCAGGTTCAATCCGGCGCTGGCCCCGAGCTCGCACAGGCGCAGCGGAAGGTTCGTCGTCCGCGCGATCAGGAGGAAACCGCCGAGTAGGGCTGCCGATCGTCCGACCTCGTTGGTCTGACACGGCAGCCGAACCAACGCCCGGAGCTCGTCGGCCCGATCCACGAGCGTGGTACGAAACGCCGGCCACGCCCGAGGGATGTCCGGCGTCCCACCGACCGATGGGTAGACAGCCGTCAGCGCCGGCGCCTTTCCCTCTAGGACCAACCTGTGAACCGCCGCCATGAATCGAAGGGCCAGCGCCGATCCCGAGGGGTCACCGGCGTGACCGCGAAGGACGTCCCACGCCGGTCCACCCGCTTCGACGTCGTCGGCGGCGCGGTCCAGCAGATACGCGTACAACGGCGAGCCACCGGTGCGACAGCCGACGGCCTGCTCCCGAAGGACGACCGCTGCTCGGTCCCGCGGCGCGTTCGTTCGGCGCCGCTACGGAGGAGAGCCCTCCTCCATCCACCGACGAAACATGTCGATCTGGTCGTCCGCCCATTCGCCATCGCACGGCATGTCGCCGTCCTCGAGACGCTCGAGGATCGCATCGGCGTTGTCGCGGACGTCTTCGTACCGCCACAGATCGAACGCCCACTCCATCCTGGCCCTGTCCTTGTCCCTGAACAGCGGCTGGATGTCGCGTTCGTAGCTCAGGGTGGACTGCTGGTCTGTCATCGTCTCCCTCTCAGTCCGGTGGCCGGTACGGCGGCCGGTCGAATCGAGCGGTCATCGTAACGACATCGAAGTGGCGATGGGGACGAGCGTGCGTCCACGGGTCGCGTGTCGGTCGACGCGTCCCGTTGTCAGGCGCCACCGCCCCGGCGGGACCTCGCCTTGGCCCACCCGATGAACTCGTCCAGCGACTCTCCCCGGTCCTCCGCGATGTAGTCGTCGGCCAGCCGGCGGATCTCCTCGTTCGTGAGGCCGGCGTCCAGCAACGGTTCCCGGGCCTGGTTCGCCAGGATCCGGGCGCTCTCCACCTCGGCGGCCTCGGGTTGGGCCTGGCCGGGGTCGGCCGATTCCCCTCGCTTCTCGTCCTCGAGCGGACCGGGTGGATGTTCGTCGGACGGCACGGACAGAACGTTTCCCGGACCAGCGCTCGGCTATCCCTCGGACCCAGGGGGCTCCCCCCGCGACGTCCCCCGCGCTCGACCGGACAGAAAGAACGACGCGAGTAGCTGCACCGACGCGAGCCCGATCAGCACGAGGAGGTACCACCCGAGACCCTGCGGGTCGTAGTCCACGATTCGGTAGCCGACGAAGAACGCGGCCAGCCCGAACCACATGCCCACGCGCGCCGTCACGTACGCGACGTACAGCAACTGTTCGCGAAGGTTTTCCGCGTGATAGTGGCGACGCCACCAGTACAACAGGGACCGCACGCCCAGCAGCGACAGGACCGTCGCCAGGATGATCTCGGGCACCCGGCGCTCAGCCCTCCCCGTCGCTTCGCCTCGGTCGATACGCGTCGAGGAGCTCGATCACCTCCGCGTCGGAGATCTGCGGAAACTCGCGATACCACTGCCCCACCGCGTAGAACGGCTCTGGGGTCGCCAGGGCCCGCACGTCGCTCGCCTCCCCGCGCAGTCGCTCCACGGCGTCGGAGGGGGCGACCGGCACGGCCAGGATCACCTTGTCCGCCCCGTGATGACGGGCCCATCGGACGGCTGCGGTGGCGGTGCCACCGGTGGCGATCCCGTCGTCCACCACCACGGCCGTCTTGCCGGCGACGTCCACGCGCGGACGGCCCCTTCGATACGTCTCGGACCGGCGGCGGATCTCATCCTGTTGAGCGGCGATCTCTCGTCGGAGGTATTCCTCGTCCACCGCGAGGGTCCGCACCAGGCGCTCGTCGAGCACTTCCACCCCTTCGGCGACGGCCCCAAGCCCCAGCTCCGGATTGCCGGGCGCGCCGATCTTTCGAGGGATGACGACGTCGAGCGGGGCGTGCAGCCGTTCGGCGACGGCTGCCGCCACGACCACTCCGCCGCGCGGGATGGCCAGGACCACGACGTCGTCGTCCGCCAGATCGGACAGCGCGTCGGCGAGCCGCCCCCCCGCCTCACGCCGGTCGACGAACACGTCGCCGTTCATGCGCTCGATGACCGGGGATTCGGGGGGCTCTCGGCCACGAACCGAACATTAGTGCCGTATGCCGCCCCAGGCGAAAGGCCGTAGGATAGCGCCTCATTCCCGTTGGGAGGTGAGTCGTGGTCAACGCCTACATCTTGATCCAGACGGAGGTCGGCAAGGCTGCCCAGGTGGCCAAGGAGGTCGCGGACATCAAGGGCGTGACGTCGGCCGAGGACGTCACCGGCCCCTACGACGTGATCGTTCGGGCCGAGGCCCGGAACGTCGACGAGCTGGGCAAGCTGGTGGTGGCGAAGATCCAGGCCGTTGACGGGATCACCCGTACGCTCACCTGTCCGGTGGTGCACCTCTAGGTTGCCGACCGCCGCGTTCGTCGCGGGGAGGTTCCCGGTCCACGCGACGTGGTCTATCCGGTCGGGGTGGGCAGGTTCCTCAGGATCTCGCGGAACGTCGGCTCGAAGTTGTTGAAGAACCACACGAAGTACGCGATCCACAGCCCGCTCGTCACCAGCCCCACGTAGCCGAGCACGATCCCCGCGACCGCCATGCTTCGGCCCCCCTCCCGGCCGGCCGACCGGTCGATCTGGCCCTTCGAGATGTATCCGAAGACCAGCGCCAACACCGGGCCGATGAACGGCAGCATGAACAGGCCAACGATGCCCAGGATCATCGCGGCGATGGCCATGCCGTTGGAGGAAGGCGGTCGGTAGGCCCAGGCCTGTGGGGGCGGCTCGGGCAGCGACGCGGTGGGTTGTTCCGGAGGCGGCGGGAGGGGCGGCGGTCGGTCGGTCACAGCGTCCGACCTCGTTTCGCCTCCGCTCGGTGCCGTTCCAGCGCCAGCTCGACAAGCCGTTCGACGAGGTCCCGGTAGGACAACCCCGACGCCTCCCACAGCTTGGGGTACATCGAAACCTCGGTGAACCCGGGGATGGTGTTGATCTCGTTGACGATCACCTCGTCGGGCTGGCGGTAGAAGAGGTCGACCCGAGCCATCCCGGCACAGTCGATGGCCCGAAACGCGCTGACGGCCATGCGCTGGATCTCCTCGGCGACGTGATCCGGGACACGCGCCGGAATGTCCAACCGGGTCCCGTCGTCCACGTACTTCGCGCGGTAGTCGTACCACTCGCGGCCCGAGACGATCTCCCCGACGACCGACGCGACGGGGTCGTCGTTGCCCAGCACGGCGCATTCGAGCTCGCGAGCGCCTTCCACCGCCACCTCGACGAGCGCCTTCCGCGCGTGGGACAGCGCCTCCTCGATCGCGCCCGGGAGGTCTTCGAACCGTTTGACCTTCGAGATCCCGACCGACGATCCGAGCGTCGCCGGCTTGACGAACAGCGGCAGGCCGAACGCTTGGGCCCGGGCGTCCACACCCTCGCGGTCGTCTTCCCACTCTCGCTCGTGCACGACCACGTGCGGTATCACCGGGAGGCCGGCCGCCGTGAACAGCACCCGCTGGACCGCCTTGTCGATCCCGACGGCCGACGCGAGCACTCCCGCCCCGACATACGGGATGCCGGCGAGATCGAGCATCCCCTGGATCGTGCCGTCCTCGCCGAACGGCCCATGCAGAAGCGGGAACACCACGTCGAGGTCGGTTCGCGTTCCGTCCGATTCGACGATGGCCGATTCACCGGGATCTCTCGCCAACGACACGGGAGTGCCGTCGGCCTCGCCGACCGCCGGCAGCGCGCGGCCGGTGGAGGCGCTCGGCAACGCCGGCAGGCGGTGCCACCTTCCGGCCTTGTCGATCCCGATCATCACCACGTCGAACCGCTCCGGATCGAGCGCCCGGAGCACCGACCCGGCGGACACCACCGACACCTCGTGCTCGGCGCTCCGGCCCCCGAACACCAGCGCCAGCCGGGCTCGTCGGCGTCCCCGTTCGGTCATGCCTTCTCGAGCGCCCCTTCCAGGTCGGCCACGAGGTCCGCGGCGTCCTCGCCGCCCACCGCGAGCCGAAGCAGGCCATCGCCGATGTCGGCGGCGGATCGATCATCGGGCCCGAGCTGGCGATGACTGGTCGTGGCGGGGTGGCAGATCTCACTTCGCATCCCGCCGAACGACGACCCCACGCGGATGATGCTCAGCGCGTCCGCGAACCGGGCGCACGCGTCGTACGACTCGAGCTCGAACGACAGCATGGCTCCGAATCCCCGCCAGCCGAACAGATCGCCGGCGCGCCGATGCTCGAGGTGACCGGGCAAGCCCGCATACCCCACCTGTCCGACCTTCGGATGTTTCGCGATCGCCTCGGCGATCTCCAATGCCGTCTGCGATTGGTGGGTCATCCGGAGCGCCAGCGTCTGCACCCCCCGCAGGGCCAGCCATGCCTCGAACGACGCCGCCGTGGTGCCCTGTTGCAACGCCAGATGACGGATGGGGTCGACGATCTCCCCGGGTCCAGCCACGGCGCCGCCGATGAGATCCGAGTGGCCACCGATGTACTTCGACGTGGAGTGGACGACCAGCGTGACCCCTTCGATCTCGAGGGGGCGAAGCAGCCATGGCGATGGAATCGTGTTGTCGACGACGAGCGGGATGCCTGCGTCCGCGCAGCGGGCGGCGATGCCCCTGACGTCGGCCACTCGGAACGTGGGGTTCGCCAGGGTCTCGATGAGGACCAGGCCGGTGTCGTCCCGGATGGCGCTCGCCACGGCATCCGCCTCTGGATCCGCGAACGTGTGCTCGATGCCGTACCGGGGGAGCAGGGATGTCAGAAGGGAGAAGGTCCCGCCGTACAGCGTCCGTTGGGCCACGACGCGTCCGCCGGACGCGACCAGCGACGTGATCGTGGTGTGCAGCGCGGCCATGCCGCTGCCGAACGACCACGCCGCCTCGGCGCCTTCCAGCGACGCCAGGACCTGATGCAGCGCCGTGTGGGTGGGGTTCCCGTATCGCCCGTACACGTAGCCCTGCCGGCGCTCGTTGATGACATCGGCATAGTGGTCGAGGCTGTCGTAGAGGTAATCGGAGGTGAGCCAGATCGGCGGCGACACCGGTTGCTCCTCGGGCGTGGCGAGGTCGGCTTCGTGAATGGCCCGGGTGGAGAAGCCCGGCTGATCCGTCCGGCCCCCGGAACCCTCGGTCCGTCCCTCCATGGCCCGACAGGGTACCGCCTCCTTCTCGTCCACCGTCGATGCGGCGCATCGGCGCGGCGTCCGCGCCGTACCATCCTCTGACGCCCGGGAGCGAATCTCGGTCGACCGCTCTTTCCGTATCTGGTCACGATGAGGCGTCCCATCGCCGTCGTGCTGACCCTGGCCGTTCTGGGAACGGCCTGCTCCGCCGGAGATGACCCCCTGACCACCGCCCCGTCGGTCCCGCGCTCGACGCAGGCGACCGAACCCCCCACCCCGGATC
>JBHELE010000360.1:0-5605 GCA_046263235.1 Actinomycetota bacterium | reverse complement strand
GTTCCCGGAGCGGACGACGGGATTCGAACCCGCGACCCCCACCTTGGCAAGGTGGTGCTCTACCAACTGAGCCACGTCCGCGTGCACCCGATTCTACCAGCGAGGGTAGGGCCGTTTAGAACCTGATCCCGGACAGCTCGTGCTCACGGCTTAGCTGCCGGTGGAACCGAACCCTCCCTCGCCGCGATCGGACGGTGGAAGGTCCTCCGCCCATCCGGGCTCGATCACGGGCACGGACACGATCAGCAGCTGGGCGATCCGGTCACCGACGTGGATGCTCACGGCGCGCTCTCGATCGAGGTTCACCACCGCGCACGTCACCTCGCCCCGGTAGCCCGAATCGATCAGGCCCGGAGCGTTCGCGAGCGTCAGCCCTCGCTTCGATGCCAGACCGGAACGCGGGAGCACCAGCCCCGCGTACCCCTCCGGGATGGCGATAGCCACACCGGTCGGGACCATCGCCCGCTCCCCCGGTCCCACTTGAACATCGATCATCGAAGAAAGATCCATGGCCGCGTCACCGGGATGCGCGTAGGCCGGGAGCACGGCCCCGTCTCGAAGCTGCTTTACCGGAAGCGGGACTCCAGCCCCGGCGTCCTCAATGATCTCGAGGCGGTTCCCGAACGGATCGAACGTGTGGAACCGCTGCCTTCCGTTAAGGGGGACGTCGTCTTGCGTTTGCACGCCGGACCCTTGGAGGCGCTGACGCATCTGGACGAGGTCGTCTACCACGAGCGCGGGGTGCGCCTTCTTGGCAGGACGAAAGTCGTCGTCGACCCCGAGGTGAAGCTCGACGCCCGACGCCCGAAACCAGCATCCGCCACGGCCTGCCAGCTCCGCCGGTTTGGCGACGCGTTCCAGTCCGAGCACTCCTGCGTAGAACGCCTCGGCCTCGTCCTGGCGTCCCGGTGGCATGGCCAGCTGGACGTGGTGGATCCCTCGTGGTGGAACGGCTTCCATCACCGCCGAAGCATAGAGGCGGGCCGGAGGGAGACCCGGCCCGCCTCCTTCCCCCGTCGACTCGCTACGAGCAGCCGCTGGTCGAGCCGCAGCCCGTGCACACGTAGCACGACCCCGCCGGCTGCATCTTCGCCCCGCACGCGTAGCACAGGGGAGCATCCAGGACCCGAGACTCCGGCGGCTCGGCGACGGGTATCTCGGTCACATCGATCAGTTGCGGCTGCGAGCTTTCCTCCTCAGCCCCTCCCCCGTTGGCCTGGGCCTGGGCGTATTCCTTTCGTTCCTCCACGCTCTGGATCCCCAGGCTGGCCCGCTTCTCGGCCGGCAGGTACTCCAGGGCCAGCCGGCGGAAGACGTAGTCGACCAGGGAGGACGCGAACCGGATGTCCGGGTCGTTGGTGATCCCGCTGGGCTCGAACCGCATGTTGATGAACTTCTGGGCGAAGGACTCCAGCGGCACGCCGTACTGCAGCCCGATCGACACGGCGATGGCGAACGCATCCATCACGCCCGACAGCGTCGAGCCCTGCTTCGACACCTTCAGGAAGATCTCCCCGATCCCGTCGGACGGATACTCCCCCGCCGTGATGTAGCCCTCGGCGTCGCCGACGGCGAACGAGATCGTCCGGGCCGGACGGCTGGCCGGGAGGCGACGGCGGATGGGCTTGCCGGGGAGCTCGACGACCGGCTCCGCGGCGGTCTTCCTCTTGTCAGCCGATAGAGGCTGGGCGACCTTGCAGTTGTCGCGGTAGATCGCCACGGCTTTCAGCCCGAGCCGCCATCCTTCCACGAACAGCTGCTCGACCTCCTCGACGGTGACCGCCTCCGGCATGTTCACGGTCTTCGAGATGGCCCCGGAGATGAACGGCTGGGCGGCCGCCATCATCTTCACGTGCCCCATGTAGTGGATGGCCCGGTCACCCATGGAGCAGTCGAACACGGGGACGTGCTCGTCCTTCAGACGGGGCGCGCCGACGACCGTGTTGTGCTCGCCGATGTACGCCACGATGGCGTCGATCTCGTCCGGACCGTACCCGAGCCGGCGCAGCGCCCTGGGCACGGTCTGGTTGACGATCTGCATCGTGCCACCACCGACGAGCTTCTTCGTCTTGACCAGGGCCAAGTCCGGCTCGATGCCGGTGGTGTCGCAATCCATCATCAACCCGATCGTGCCCGTGGGCGCCAGCACCGTCGCCTGGGCATTGCGGTACCCGTGTTCCTCGCCGAGGGCGAGGGCCTCGTCCCAGGCTCGTTTGGCCGCTTGCAGCACGCCCTCGGGGACCAGCTCGGCGTCGATCTCGTCCGCGGCGGCGCGGTGCTTGCGGATGACCCGAAGCATGGCGTCGCGGTTCGGGGCGTAGCCGGCGAACGGGCCGATCTTCTCCGCGATCACCGCGCTCTGCCGATACGCGTGCCCGGTCATCAGGGCGGTGAGGGCGCCGGCCCAGGCCCGCCCGGCGTCCGAGTCGTACGGAAGCCCCCGGGCCATCAGCAGCGCGCCGAGATTCGCGTAGCCCAACCCGAGCTGGCGAAAGTCCTTCGCGTTCTTCGCGATCTTCTCCGTGGGGTAGCTCGAGTTCCCCACGATGATCTCCTGCGCGGTGAACACCACCTCGACGGCGTGACGGTACGCGGGAATGTCGAAGTTGCCGTCCTCGTCCATGAACTTCAGGAGGTTCAGCGACGCCAGGTTGCAGGCGGAGTTGTCCAGATGCATGTACTCGCTGCAGGGGTTCGACGCGTTGATACGGCCCGACGCCGGACAGGTGTGCCAGTCGTTGATGGTGGTGTCGTACTGCATGCCGGGATCCGCGCACTCCCACGCGGCCTGGGCGACCTCCCGCATCAGGTCACGGGCCCGAACGGCCTCCAGCACCTCGTCGCGGGTGACCGCCTTGAGCTTCCAATCGCGGTCATCCGCGTACGCCTTCATGAACTCGTCGGTAACCCGTACGGAGTTGTTGGCGTTCTGGTACTGGGTGGAGTGCGAATCCTTACCGTCGAGGTCCATGTCGAAGCCCGCCTCGCGGAGGACGCGGGCCTTGCGCTCCTCGACCGCTTTGCACCAGATGAAGTCCCGGATGTCCGGGTGGTCGGCGTTGAGGATGACCATCTTCGCGGCGCGGCGCGTCTTGCCGCCGGACTTGATGGTGCCCGCGCTGGCGTCCGCCCCCCGCATGAAGCTGACCGGACCGCTGGCCGTCCCGCCTCCGTGAAGCCGCTCCTTCGACGATCGGAGGTTCGAAAGGTTGATGCCCGACCCGGAGCCGCCCTTGAAGATGGTCCCCTCCTCGACGTACCAGTTGAGGATCGAGCTCATGGTGTCGTCGACCGCGAGGATGAAACACGCCGAGCACTGGGGCTTGGCCTCGGCTCCGACGTTGAACCACACCGGTGAATTGAACGCCGCCTTCTGCGTGACCAGGAGGTGGGTCAGTTCGTCGGCGAAGACGCCGGCGTCGGCATCGCTCTCGAAGTAGCCGTCCTTGATCCCCCACCCCTTGATCGTGTCGACCACTCGCCCCACCATCTGGCGAACCGACGACTCGCGCTCGGGGGTCCCCAGCGGACCGCGGAAGTACTTCTGGGCGACGATGTTCGTGGCGTTCTGCGACCAGAAGACGGGGAACTCCACGCCTCGTTGCTCGAAGGCGTTGCCACCCTCCTTGTAATTGGGGATGACCGCGTCCCTGGTGTCCCATTCGATCTCGTCGAACGGATGGACGCCCTCCTTCGTGAAGTGCCGCTTGAACGTGAGCCCGCGTCCCCTGGTCTGGAGATCCCGCTCCTTGGTCGCCACGTCGCCCTCCTCCGCGCGTTTGCCGCCGACTCAGTGGATTTCCTGGGGATGGGTCAGTGCAGAACCTGTGGAGAAATCACACTGATGTGATTTCGGATTCTGCTCCCGCCCGGAGGCCGTGTCAGGTCATTCGTCTCTGACCACAACATCTTGTGCTCCGAACGGCCGCACGCCGCGTTGCAGTCCCACATATTGTAGCGCGCGCCGGACGCGGAACTGGGCTCCCTCCGGGGTGGAGGGCCGCCCACGAAGCGTGGAGACGGCGGCTACTTCGGCCGCGCTGAAACGCTCTTCTTCGGCGTCGCGGCGCGTTTCTGCAACAGCATCCCGAGCTCCCGCTCGAAGTCGGTGAGCTCCTGGAAGTCCTTGTACACGCTGGCGAACCGCATGTAGGCGACATCGTCGAGTTTGCGGATCAGCGGCAGGACCTCCAGCCCGATCTCCTGCGTGGTCACGAGCGGCCCCTTCGGACGCAGCTTCTTCTCGACCCGGTCCGCCAGCTGTAGCACCTGGTCCTCGCTCACGGGACGGTTCTTGGTCGCCTTGAGCAATCCCGTCACGATCTTCTCTCGATCGAACGGCTCCTTCGACCCGTCGCGCTTCACGACGGAGAGGCCGGCCTGCTCCACCCGCTCGAACGTCGTGAAGCGGCGGCCACACCGTGTGCACTCGCGCCGGCGCCGGATGGCGGCACCGCCCTCGCTGGTGCGAGAGTCGACCACCCGGTCATCGCTGCTGCCACACCATGGACAGCGCATTGATCCTCCCGACCACAACATGTGGGGTCCCGTGAAACGTACGCTCCGCGATAGGGCCGGTCAATCGAGGGGATACTTGCTCACGTGCCGGACCAGGGAGACCTCATCCTGCGCCTGTTGCTGGCGGCGACGCTGGCCGGAGTCCTCGGCGTCGAGCGGGAGCTCACGGAGCAGCCCGCCGGTTTCCGGACGCACATCCTGGTCGGAGTGGGGGCGGCCCTGTTCGCGGTGATCTCGACGTTCGGGTTCCAGGCCATCGCCGGTCTGGGCCCAACCTCGGTGGTACGGGCCGACATCACGCGGACCGTTTCGCAGATCGTCGTCGGCATCGGGTTCCTGGGCGGCGGCGCGATCCTCAAATACGGCGCCAGCGTCCGCGGTCTCACCACCGCGGCCAGCCTGTGGATCACCGCCGCGATCGGAACGGCTGTGGGAATCGGGATGCTCGTGATCGGTACCGCGACCACCGCGATCGGACTGGTCGCCCTGGTCGGATTGCGGCCCCTCCGAGCACTGGTCCGACGCTACGCGATCAACCGGGACGAGTTCTTGGTGCAGGGGCCGCCCGAGCTCGACGTCGACGCGGTCGTGGCGCGCGTCAAGGATTCGGCGGCGACCTTGATGGAGATGCGGATCACCGAGGAGGCCGGGGAGCGGACCATCCACATGGCGGTGCGGCTCCCCCGGGAGCTTCTTCCCGCTGACTTCGTCTCGGTTCTGGCCGGCGTCGGCCGCGTCCGAGCGGTGGAGTGGGTCCGGTAACTTGAACGACCCGGCTACGGGCCGGCCGGGACCAGCAGACGCTGACCGGGGAGGATCTCGGCGGTCCGGAGGTGGTTGGCGGCGATCACTGCGTCGACGATCGGCCGGGGATCGCCCTCGGGACCCACGGCATCCCGGGCGATGCCCCAGATCGTGTCCCCGGGCCGCACCTCCACCACGCGAACGGCTTGGGGCGAGCGGTCCTCGGCCCCCCTGTACTGGCCGGAGGCGTGGGCCCGGCCGATCAGAACTCCCACACCGAGGCCGGCCACAAGCGCCAGCGTCGAGACCCGCCCCCACCGAACGCGTGTTCGAGCCATGACAG
>JBHELE010000359.1:0-3514 GCA_046263235.1 Actinomycetota bacterium | reverse complement strand
CGGCTTCGGGCCGTGGAGGTTCCGGAGCTGGTCGTCGAGCCGGACCCCGGAACGCCCCGGCGCATCGGTCTGCTGCCCGGCTCCTTCGATCCGATCACGATCGCTCACGTCGCGCTGGCGGAGGCCGCGTCGCGGCTCGTCGACGTGACCGTGCTGGTGTATTCCGCGCGCACGATCGCGAAGGAGGGTGAACCGCCGCTGCTCGGAGAGGAGCAACGCGTGCACCAGCTGCACCGCGTTTCCGAGGCCAGGCCGGACGTGATCGTCGGTCTGTGCTCGCACGGCCTCCTGGTCGACCAGGTGGACGCGGCGCGAGCCCGATTCCCAGGGACGGACCTGTCTCTCGTCATCGGATCGGACAAGCTCATCCAGTTGCTCGACCCCGTCTGGTACGAGGACCCCGATGCTGCCCTGGAACGACTGTTTCGGCGGGCCGGGGTGCTGTACGGCGTTCGGGAAGGCGAACGAGACGCGGTCGAACAGATCCTCGCGAACCTCCCGCGGTGGCGCGAGCGGTTCGTCCGACTCGACGTCCCCTCGGCGATCGCCGCGGTCTCCTCTCGATCGGTGCGGGCCCGGCTGCGCCGCGGCGACGACGTGGCCAACCTGCTTCCGCCGGAAGCGCGCGGCATGCTCGGCGGCCGGGCATGACCATCGGACCGGCCGGGAAATAGTCCATTCGAAGTCTGAGGCTTCTCGCTGCTTCCGGCTCGGTCAGACCACGGAGGTGAATGCGCGTGGACACCGGATTGCTCGTCCTTCGGTTGGTGGTCGGCGGGCTGTTCGTCGGCCACGGGACACAGAAGCTGTTCGGGTGGTTCGGTGGCGGCGGCCTCGACGGCACCGGCGCGATGTACGACTCGCTCGGTTTTCGTCCGGGACGCCGGCTGGCGGTCGTGGCCGGCGTTGCCGAAGCGGGAGGCGGCGTCCTCCTCGCCCTGGGGCTTCTGACGCCCCTGGGCGCCGCGATGATCATCGGGGTCATGTTTGCGGCGATCCTGGCGGTGCATGTCCAAAAGGGTGTGTGGAACCAAAACGGAGGCCTCGAGTTCCCGCTGGTGATGGCCACCGCCGCGCTGACCGTGGCCATGGTCGGACCGGGCGCCATCTCCTTCGACGAGTCGCTGAACCTTGCGAACGGCGGCGTTGCGGAGGGCCTCGGCGCGCTGGTCCTCGGTGCCGGAGTGGCGTCCCTGCTCGAACTTCGCCGCCGTGCAGCCCTGGAGGAGGACGAGCAGGCCGAGGGCCCGCCTGGTGACGGCCGCCGCGCGGCGTGACCCTCGACCATCAGCGGCCGGGCGGGCCGGTCGCTTCACCGCCACAAGCCTCCCGACCGTGGCGGACGTACATTGAAGCGATGGCAGGGACGACGGCGGGTCCTTCCGATGAGGCCCATCGGTTCTTCTCCGCGCTTTCCGAGCGGATCGAGGCCCGCCTGTTCGGCGTTCGGGAGGCGCTCAGGCTCGTCCTGATCGGCGTCCTGTCCGACGCCCACGTCCTGATCGACGACGTGCCCGGCGTGGGGAAGACCACGCTGGTTCGCATGCTGGCGGGGCTGCTCGGGCTGGAGTTCCAGCGGGTCCAGTTCACGCCGGACCTCATGCCCTCGGACATCACGGGCACGTCGATCCTGAACCTCAAGACCCAGGAGTTCGAGTTCCGTCAGGGGCCGATCTTCACGCACATCCTGCTGGCCGACGAGATCAACCGTGCCACGCCGAAGACGCAGGCCGCATTGCTGGAGGCGATGCAGGAACGGCAGATCACGATCGACGGCGTGACCTATCCCCTGCCGGATCCGTTCTTCGTCCTGGCCACGCAGAACCCGGTCGAGCTCGAGGGGACCTTCCCGCTGCCGGAGGCGCAACTCGACCGGTTCCTCCTGAAGGTGCGAATCGGCTATCCGGACGAACGGGACGAGGAGCGAATCCTCTCCGTTCCCCGCGAGGACCGACGCGTTGCGTCGGCGTCGCTCCCGACCGCGCCGGACCTCCCGACGCTCCGCCGGCTGGTGGGCGCGGTTCGGATCGAGCCACCCGTGCGCCGGTACATCGTGGCGCTGGCCCGGGCCACCCGAGAGCACCGGGACGTCCAGGTCGGGGCGAGCCCCCGGTCGGTCGAACACATGGGCGACGCGGTCCGCGGACGGGCCCTGCTCGACGGCCGAGACTTCGTCCTGCCCGACGACGTCAAGGCCCTGGCGGGCCCGGTGCTGACGCACCGCCTCGTGCTGTCCGTGGACGCCCGGATCCGGGACCGGACACCGGAAGAGGTCGTGCAGGACGTCCTCGACGGCGTCCCCGTCCCGGTGGAGTTCTCGGAGAGCCCGACGGCGTAGCCGCTCTCAGGAGGAGGCCGAAACGGACTCCCAGGCCCGACGCGAGATAGCCCTGATCGTGGCGTGTCTCGTCGGTGTGGCCGCCGTGGCGGCGGGGAAACTGGCGCCGGTCATGTGGGCGATGGCGGTGGGCGGCCTCGCCGTCGCGTCGATGACGTGGATCCGGGTGGCCTGGAACGGCGTGAGGGTGACCGCCCGATTCGAACCGCGACGGGCCTTCATGGGCGAACCGATCACGCTCCACGTCCGGGTCGTGAACGACAAGAGGTTGCCGCTTCCCATGGTTCGGCTGGGCATCTGGCTGCCGCCGGGGCTCAATCCGATTGCCGACCCCGGGTCCACCGCGATCCGCGGCTACCAGCGCCGACTGGCCGTGCCGGCCCGGGCGTCCGCCGAGTTCCTGCTGCCCGTGGAGCCGACCCGCCGCGGGGAATTCTGGCTGGAGCGGGTCGAGGTGGACCTGTCGGACCCGTTCGACCTCGTTCCCCTTCGGCGAACCCTCGTCCCCGACGCGGATATGTTGGTGATGCCCGAGGCGCGCATCCGCATGCCCGTCGACGTCCGGCGAAAGCTGCCGTTCGGACGACCCGCCCTGGCCTCGCGCATGTTCGAGGAGCGGGAGCGGTTCGCGGGCGTCCGCCCGTACGAGCCGGGAGATCCGCTCAACCGGATCCACTGGAAGCTGACCGGTCATGCCGGCGGACTGCAGACGAAGCTGTTCGAGCCGACCAGGAGCGCCGACGTCCTGCTGGCCCTGGACCTGTCGGTGGGCGAGCCGTTCTGGAACGCCATCTACCCGGACATCGCCGAGGACACGATCGGGTGGGCCAGCTTCCTGGCCCGGCAGGCCATGGACGAGGGATGGCGGGTCGGGCTCATCGCGAACACCCACCTGACCCGAGGGCGCGGGCCGCTCCGGGTTCCGCCCGGGTCGGTGACGGGGAACGAGGCCGCCATCTTCGCCGCGCTGGCCCGGATGCCGAACGAACCCACGTCGGACCTGGGGCCGGTGCTGCGGGAGCACGCCCGGAAGGTGTCGCCGGACACGGCCCTGGTGGTGGTCACGCCGCGCCCCGGCGCCCGGCTTCGTCAAGAGCTCGGGATCCTCCGGCGCCGGGGCGCGGCCGTCGTGGAGCTGTCGCCGCTCGAGGCGACGCTGGCGGGGTCAGGCCCGTG
>JBHELE010000358.1:0-3033 GCA_046263235.1 Actinomycetota bacterium | reverse complement strand
GGCGTGCCCTCCTGCTCGACGGCAACCATGACCCCTCCACGGGCCACGACGGGCAGCCACCGCTCGCGCCCGGGACCGGGCGCCGCATCACGCAGCAACGGCACCACCACCGCCGCGGTCTCGACGAGAGGCTCCGGGAGGGCCGCCCGTCCCGCTTCCTCCATGATCAGGACGAGATCGACCTCATCCAGCCCCAGCCCGCCGGCAGCGGGCGGGGCCAGCACGCCGATCACGCCGAGGTCCGCGAGGCCACGCCATCGCTCCTCGGACGGACCTTCCCCCGCCGCCGCCCGGACGTCCTTCGCCGTGCACTCGGCTTCGAGGAACTCCCTGACCGCCGCGGCGAACTGCCGTTGCTCGTCGCTGAAGGCGAAGCGCATCGGCGGTCAGCTCCTCGGAAGCCCCAGCAGCCGTTCGGCGATGACGTTGCGTTGGATCTCGTTCGTCCCGGCATAGATCGGTCCGGCCAGGGCGAACAGGTACCCGTCCAACCACGCCGCGTCGTCCGTCGACCCGGCAGCCTCGCCGTCCGCCCCGAGGACCTCCAGGGCGGCTTCGTGCACGGCCAGGTCCATCTCCGACCAGAACACCTTGTTGAGGCTGGCCTCGGCCCCGATCGATCCGCCGTCCTGCAACCGCATCACCGTCCACTGCGTGGCCAGCCGATATGCCTCCACGTCGATCCACGCCTGGATCACGCGGTCGCGAAGGTTCGGCGGAGCGTCGGAGCGGCGCCGCCGGTACAGATCGACCAGTCGCGCCGCGGTGGCCAGGAAGCGCCCCGGGCTCCGCAGCAGGAGTCCTCGCTCAAACCCGGCCGTGGACATGGCGATCTTCCAGCCGTCGCCCTCCGCCCCGACCGTGTTCAGCTCGGCCGGAACCCGGACATCGTCGAGGAACACCTCGGCGAATCCCGTCTCGCCGTCGAGCTGGGCGATGGGACGAACCGTGACCCCACGGGCGTCCAGTGGCACGAGGATGAACGACAGCCCTCCATGGCGTTCGGACTGAGGATCCGAGCGGAACAACCCGAACATCCAGTCGGCGAACGCCCCCCGAGAGCACCACGTCTTCTGGCCGGACAGGATCCAGTCGTCGCCGTCCCGTCGGGCCTGGCTCTGCAGCGCCGCCAGGTCGCTGCCGGCGTTCGGCTCCGACCACCCCTGACACCAGATCTCGTCGGCCGACGCCATCGGAGGAAGGAACCTCGCCTTCTGCTCCTCGGTGCCGCGCTCGATCAGGGTCGGACCGAGGAGGAACAGGCCGTTCTGACCGACCCGTCCGGGCGCGCCGGACGCCCAGTATTCCTCCTCGAAGATCAGCCATTCCTGCAGCCCGAGCCCGCGTCCGCCGTACTCGACCGGCCAGGACACCACGGCCCAGCCCGCCTCGTGGAGGACGCGCTCCCACTGACGGTGCCGTTCGAACCCTTCGGCCGTGTCCATCGACGGGAGCGGGTCGCGCGGGACGTTCGCCTGGAGCCACGCCCGGACCTCGCGGCGGAACTCCTCCTGGTCGGCTGAGAACGTCAGATCCATCATGACTCCAGGTGCGGGGCTCGCGATCACCGGCGCAGCGCCCGCGCGGCGCGTCACTATAGCCGGGCCGTGTTAAGCCCGAATGGCGCCGCTCCCTCGTCAGTAAACTCGGGGCCGTGCCGACCCAGCGACGAGCCGAACGTGTGGTGCGGGCCTGGTTCGTCGCGTTCGAGACTCAAGACATGGAATCCGCGCGATCGATCCTGGCGGAGGATGCCGTCCTGCATTCCTACGGTCCTCCCGAGGTCGCCGGTTACGTCCGAGGCGGCCTCGACGACCTCCTGGCGTGGTACTCGCGCAAGCGGCGAGCCGAAGGACCGGGCTTCGAATATGACATCGAGGAGATCCTCGGCGGTGACCGATTCGGCGTGGCCCTCCTTCGGCTGAGCTCCGGCCAGAGCGAGCGCGTCACGTGGCGGCAAGTCGCCGTGTACCGGATCGAGAACGACCGGATCGGCGAGATCTGGCTGCACGAAGAACCGCGACCTGCCTCGGACTGAGCGGCCCTCCCGAGACTGCCCCGGCCGCCACCGGTTCGTACACGGGTGGGAGCGAGACGTGACGACCGACACTTGCCCCGACGATCGGGGATGGCTAGCGTTCGCCTCGTCGGGGGGGCCAGCCCGGGAGGGCGCACGTGGAAGCACGAAGGCCGAGCGGTACGGTCACCTTCCTCTTCACTGACATCGAGGGCTCGACTCGGCTACTCGAACGCCTGCGAGACAGGTACGCAGAGGTACTGGAGGACCACCGCCAGATCGTGCGCGAGGCGTTCGAGCGGTGGAACGGGCACGAGGTCGACACGCAGGGCGATTCGTTCTTCGCGGCGTTCCCCTCCGCGGCCAGCGGCGTCCGGTGCGCCATCGAGATCCAGCGCGCCCTGATTCGGCATCGATGGCCGGACAGGCAATCGGTCCGGGTTCGGATGGGACTGCACACCGGCGAGCCGATGACGGCCGGTGGCGGGTACGTCGGGATCGACGTCCACCGGGGGGCTCGCATCGGGGCCGCCGCGCACGGCGGTCAGATCCTGGTGTCCACGCGCACTCGGGACGAGGCCGATGGAGTCGGCGAGGCCGTGTCGTTCGAGTCGTTGGGCATCCATCGTTTCAAGGGACTGACCGAGGCGATCGAGGTGTTCCAGGTCCGGACAGCGGAGCTCCCCGGCACCTTTCCCGCGATCAAGACGGCTCCCCCCGCCGAGGAGCCGCCGGCGCCGGGCCCGGCTCCGTACAAGGGCCTCCTGCGGTTCGACGAGGCCGACGCCGATCGCTTCTTCGGGCGGGAGCGGGTCGTTGCGCAGCTCCTTCGCGAGGTCAGGCGCCAGCCCTTCCTGGCCGTGGTGGGGGCCTCGGGAAGCGGGAAGTCGTCGATCGTGCGTGCCGGCGTCATCCCCGCGCTCCGCTCTTCAGGAGACCGGAAACGAGGATCGTGGCGAATCCTCGTGCTCACCCCCACCGGGTCTCCGCTCGGTTCGCTGTCGTCGGCTGTCGTG
>JBHELE010000357.1:0-3315 GCA_046263235.1 Actinomycetota bacterium | reverse complement strand
CGAGCCGCGCCTCCGGCTTCTCCAGCCGGGACCCACGGCATACCATCGCGCAGCCGTGAGATCTGTCCGCGCCGCCATCGCAGCGGTGGTGGCGGTATCGGCGTTCGCGGTCGGATTGGCGCGTCGCGCCGATGCCTCCGGAGTATCGCTGCGGGCAACACCGCTGAACGTGCTGTGGCGCGTGGACCGGGACGGTGATCGCCTCACGGCCCCGACCGCGGCAGAGCGGGACGCCTTGGGCGGCACATCGGACGGCCAACTCTTCTATGTCCGTTCATCGGGCTCGTCCCCTCTGTATCGAACATTCAAGGCCGCGCGCGGCGATCATCGGGATGCCCGGTCGCTGGTCGGATCGGGTGGGTACGTGCTCGACGGCGCGCTCGGTGCGCCCTGGCCCAGGTGCGACGCACCCGGCATGGCCCCGATCCACGACGCCGTGAACGCGTCGACCGGGGATCACGCCACGGTCGGGCCGCAGGAGCTCCTTGTCGGCTATTCGGTGAAGACGCAGCTGGGGTGTGGCTATCCTCGATACGGAACCGCAGGCGAAGACCTGCTCACGACGTCGGCGGGCGGCGTGACGGTGTCGTCGAACCGTGTCGCGGGCGGGGCGGTGTGGCGCTGGACGCACCGCGGCATGCAGTACGTCAACACGTACGACTACGGCCGGGAGATCCAGGCGGCCATCTTCATCGATCACGCCAATCCGACCGAGGCCGGCGACGGGCTCGGCGACAGTCGCTACCCAGCGGACCTCCAGGGGTCACCGCTTCTGATGGCGTCATCCGGGCCGACGAACCAGTCGACCCGGGCCGCACCCCTCGAATTCAGCGTGACGCGTCCCGACGGTCCGGCCGTCTACCAGTCGATTCGGCTCGGGAAGGATCTCACGCTGGACTTCCGCGGAATGGGACCGGTCGTGCGGTACGACACGTTCCTCACGACCTCACGGCGCCTCGAGGGCGATTGGCAAACGTACATCCAGAACGTGGCGTTCCTTCGTCCCCTGTTTCGCCGATTCTTCACATACGACGCCGCCGATCCCGGGACGAGCCCACGTGAGGTCTTCCCCGGTGACTACGACGTGGCGGGTATCGTCTACGAGCCGCCGTCCGGGTTCGGCGGAGTCATCATCGCGGATGACTCGCTCTCCTTCGCCATGGGGATGTACGGCGTGCTGGCTTCGGTCCCCGGCGGCACCATCGACGGGTTCAGCGTGGCGAAATACTTCACCGACCTCGGCGGCGGTCCGGCGGATGACAGCGAATCGTCCTCAGCCACGAGCGCGATGGATGCGCACAGCCTTGAGCCGGTGCCTGCTGGAACCACGATCTACCGGACCTGGATCATCACCGGGACGGTGGACGAGGTCGCGTCGCTCATGACCGACCTCTACCGAGCGAAGGTTCGCTAGAGATCAGGCCCTGCCGACTCGCGTCAGCTCGCCACGCCCCACCACGCCAGCGCCGCCGTGGCGGTCAGCAGGGCGGGAGCGGGGTGGAGGAACACGGATGGCCGGGCCTGAGCCAACGCGCCGCCCAACACCACCGCCGCGAAGCCCGAGGACGCGCCGGCCGCGACGAAAGCGATCGCGCGAGCGGTCTCTCCGTGGACGACCGATCCTGCCACGATCAACGTCGTTCCGACGGTGAGGAACCCGATCGTCGTCAAGTGCCACGAGGCGCGGATCATCGCCATGGTCATCCCTGGACCGCCGAATCGACTGGACGGCAGCATCCGCGGGGACAGTCTCCGTACCACCAGGAACTCGCCCACCACTCCGTGGATGGCGGTGCCGAGGAGGGCGAGGGATCCGGCGACGAGCAGCGGCACGTTCACTCGGCGCCCTCGGCGATCCGGGCGATGGTTCGGAGGAAATCGCGCCGCAGCCATCCGCTGAAGGCCTTGATGAGGAACCAGTACGTGGCGAACCGGCGCCGCGCCGCGTCGTCGACGCACCGAACGCGGGTCTCCGTCGAGAGGTGGGTCGTCCCGTCGTCGCCGGGTTCGATGCGAACTGAGATCGCCGCCTGCGCCCACCCGGGGCGGTCGAACGTTCGGAACGCCTCCACGTCGAGGGGAGCCTCCATGTGGGCCTGTTCGCGGAGCGCCCAGAACTGTCCGTTGGTGCAGGCCACGACCTCGACTCCGGGCCGCTCCGCGAGGATCGTGAAACCTGATTTCGTCAGCACCTCTCTGAGCGACCCCGATGGAAGGCGCACCCCCCGGATCTTGAACAGCAGCGAAGCCGGCCCGCTCACTCGAAACCGTTCGACGGCGTCGGCGACCCGTTCCGGCGCGGCGCGAACGAGCCGCCCGTAACGACTTCCGAACTCGTACTCGGGGAGGATGTCGTCGATGAGGGATGTCGTCCTGATCATCGTTCCCGGGCTATCTCTTCAAAGGTCACGTGCGCGGTGCCAGCGGCGCGTATGCCGGGCGTCGTCAACAATCCGGACGCGATCCCGCCCACGGCTGTGGACGCGTGCACGACCTGGTCCGCTGCGTTCGACGCGATCCAGAATGTCGAAGGATCTCGAAGGATCAGCGCGAGCACCAGACCGACGTGGGTCACGCCGAGGGCCAGCGCGGCCTGGCGTGCGTTCTGAGACCGCAGCGCGAAGTACAGCGAGAACAGGCCGACGGCGAGAGCACCAAGGGTGTGCCACCCATTGGTCTCGAACATCCCGAACACGAGCCCGGAGGGCGCGTTCGCCGTCGCATCAGCACCGATCGGGAAGGTTCGGTTATAGACGAAACCGATGATGCCCAGCGGGAGATGCCAGACGGCCGACACCAGCATGAAGACGCGTGCCGCGCTCCAGGCGGACGTATCGGCTGAACGTGCGGTGCCAGGGCCGATGGTCATCGTTTTCGCCCCGTGCTGATATGGACGACCTGCATCGGCTGCGGCGTGATCGGCTCTCCTCGCGCGAACGCCTCGATGCCGGCGTCGACGGCGGCGGCAAACGATCGCAAGGCCTCGAGCCGCCTCTCCATGAATTGGCGGTCCCGCTCTACCGCGCGCGAGCCAGTCCGACCTACGCCCGCCGTTCGCGAAGTTTCGTCACACGCGGCGATCACCTGACGGATGTTCCAGCGAAACCGCCGCTCCATGATTTCCTGCATGACGCGCCAGAAGTCCGACGCGGCCTCGTAGTGGTCCTTTCGCGAGTACGGGACGGAGACCCGCCGCACCAGATGCCACTCGACCAAGCCGCGGATGTTGATGGAGATGTTGCTCTTGGACAGTTGCAGGGCCTCGGCGATCTCGTCGAGGGAGAGGGGGCGGTCCTCGAGGAACAGGACGGCGAA
>JBHELE010000356.1:0-3301 GCA_046263235.1 Actinomycetota bacterium | reverse complement strand
TACGCCCCGGTGTACTTCCACCGCGAGCCAGGGGGGCCCGGGTTCTGGTGCCTCACCAAATACGACGACGTCGAGCATGCCTCGCGCGAGTGGAAGACGTTCTCTTCGGCCAAGGGCACGAACATCGCCGATGCCGAGGGCGGCTACGAGCTGGCCATGGTCAACCAGGACCCGCCCTATCACACCCAGCTCCGGGATCTCGTCCGCAAGGGATTCACACCTCGAATCGTGAACGCCATGGAGCCGCACATCCGTGAGATGTGCACCGGCATCCTCGACAAGATCGCTCCCCGGGGTGAATGCGATTTCGTGGTCGACGTCGCGGCCGAGCTGCCCCTGCAGGTCATCGCGGAGCTCCTCGGGGTCCCCACGAAGGATCGCCACCTCATCTTCGAGTGGAGCAACCAGATGATGGGGATGGAGGACCCGGAGTACGGGACCTCCATGGAGGGAGCCCGGCTCGCCGCCACCAAGATGTGGGCGTACGCCGGCCAGCTCGCGGAAGAGCGGAAGAAGGACCCGAAGGACGACCTGGTCTCCATCCTGGTCCATGCCGACGTCGACGGTGATCGGCTGAGCGACTTCGACTTCCAGATCTTCTTCCTGCTGCTGGCGGTGGCCGGGAACGAAACCACCCGCAACCTGGTGGCCGGCGGCATGCTTGCCCTGATGGAGAACCCGGATCAGCGGGAGCGGCTCATGAAGGACCGGTCGCTCCTGCCGTCGGCCATCGAGGAGATGCTGCGGTGGGTCACGCCGGTCATGCACTTTCGCCGGACCGCCACCGAGGACACCGAGATCCGCGGGACCAAGATCCGGGCCGGGGACAAGGTGCTGATGTGGTACGTCTCGGCGAACCGCGACGAGGAGAAGTTCCCCGACCCGCACACGTTCGATGTGGGGCGAACGCCGAACGAGCACTTGACCTTCGGCGGCGGCGGCCCCCATTTCTGCCTGGGCTTCAACGTGGCCCGGCTCGAGATCCAGATCATGTTCGACGAGCTGCTGAACCGGTTCCCGGACATGGAGATGACCGGCCCCCTGTCCCGGATGCGCAATAACTTCGTCAACGGGCACAAACACCTGCCCGTGCGGTTCACGCCCGACAAGAGCTGAACCGTTAGCTCTGAGGCTGCATGACTCCCAGGGCGGTCTGCAGATCGAAGTAGTCGCGCCACAGGGCGATCTTGCCGTCCCGGAGCTCGAATACTCCCGCCACGGGGAGATCGATCCATCGGTCGCCGAAGCGGAACCGATCGGTGCGCTCGGTGAAGACGGCATCTCCGTCGGCCATCAGTCGGTGCACGACCCATTCGGTTTCGTCGACGGCAGACAAGAAGTTTTCCAGGAACATCCTGGCTTCCGCAGCGCCGTGGATGACGGGGACCGGGACGTTGTCGTATTCGAGGTCGTCCGTGACCAGCTCGAACGCCCTGTCGTAATCCGCGCGGGTGATCGCTCCGAGGAACGCGGTGACGACCTCCGTGGGCCCCACGGCTCTAGAACTTGATGACGGTGCGGATGACCTCGCCCGTGGAGAGGGCGGCGATCCCTTCGTTCACATCGGCCAAGTCGATGGTCTGGGAGATCATGCCCTCGAGGTCAAGGCGACCTGCTCGCCACAGCCGGAGCAGGCGGTCGAAGTCCACCCGGACGTCGGCGCCGCCGTAGTAGCAGCCCTTCAGGGTCTTCGAGGAGAAGAACAGGTCGTACGCGGCGAACTCCACCATGGCGTCCATTCGACCCATGCCCACGATGATGGTCTCTCCGCCCCGGCGGGTCAGGTCCCACGCCTTGCGAATGGTCTGCGGAGACCCCACGACCTCGAACACGTAGTCGAATCCCGCGCTGCCCGTCACCTCCATCGACACGGCGCCCACGGTGTCCGGAGTGGCCCCGTGGGTCGCCCCGAACCGCTTGGCCATCTCGAGCTTCGACTCGAACGGATCCACGGCGACGATCTCGGCCGCGCCCGCGATCCGGGCGCCCTGGATGACGCTGATGCCGACGCCGCCGGCGCCGATCACGCACACGTTCGAGCCGGGCTTGACCTTCGCGGTGTTCAGCGCGGCGCCGACGCCGGTGATGACGCCGCACCCCAGCAGCGACGCGATCTCAAGCGGGACGTCGTTCGGGACCTTCACGGCGCCCTCCAGCGGGAGGACCACTTCCTCCGCGAACGTGCCGGCGCCGGCGAACGAGGGGATGGGCATCCCGTCCATCTGGACGTGCGGCGTCATGGACGCCCGGGCCTGGATGTCCATGCAGAGGTAGGCGTGCCCGGAGTAGCACGACTCACATTGCCCGCAGGGCGGGGACCACGACACGATGACGTGGTCCCCGGGCGCGACCGTGGTCACGCCCTCGCCGACCTCCACGACCTCTCCCGCGCCCTCATGGCCGAGCACGGTCGGAACGGGGAACGGGATCACGCCGTGGATCATCGAGAGGTCGGACCGGCATACCCCCGCGGCGGCCATTCGAACCCGGACCTCGCCAGGACCCGTGGGCATGAGGTCGACGTCGCGAATGATCGCGTCTTGCTCCAGACCGGGGAGGACCGCGGCGCGCATCGGCGGAAATTAGAACACGTTCTCGCGACCCGGAGCAACGGGCGTGGTCGGCAAGACGCGTTGCGCGCGATGCCGGACCCGACCTTCGCCGGGGTAAAGTTCGCCGACCAAGGCTCGAGGGGGTCCCCACGTTTTTGGGCGCGCGCGACGAAGTGGAACGGTCGCCCCTGGCTGCCCGAACGTTCGGGCCATTCTTCATGGCCGCCGGCGCGATGCATTTCGTCGTGCCGAAGTACTACGAGGCGATCATTCCCGACGCGATCTCGCCATGGCGCCGGGAGCTCGTCGTCGCAAGCGGCATCGCCGAGATCCTGGGCGGGCTCGGCGTATTGGTTCCGCGGACGCGGCGCCTGGCCAGCCGATGGAGCGTTGCCACGTTGGTGGCCGTCTTCCCGGCGAACGTGCACATGGCGTTGAACCCGGATCGCTACGACGTGCCCGGCGGAAGCGTTTCGCTCTACCTCCGACTTCCGTTACAGGTGCCCGTCATCCTGTGGGCGTGGGCCGCCGGCCGGGACTGAGGGGCCTGTGTCTGGCTCGACATGCCTTTCGCCGTGGCATGGATCGAAACTTCACGGGACGAACGGGCGGGGCGGATAGTCCAGCTTCGGCGAACGACCACCGAGCGTGCCCTGGACGATCGGGAGGACGAGGTGGGTGGCTCGCGCAGCGCCATCGCTGAAGACGGTCACCGCCGGGTAGTAGGGCCGGCCGATGGTGTTGCGGGC
>JBHELE010000355.1:0-3080 GCA_046263235.1 Actinomycetota bacterium | reverse complement strand
CAACGCGCGTGACGGCGGGCTGACGAAGACGAAGACCACATGGTCGGCGCCATGCGCCGCGTAGTCGTCGAGCCTGCCGACCTGATCCTTCGTCTGGCGGTCATCCTGGGGTTCGACGAAGAGCTGGAAGGAGCGCCTGATCACCTTCGGCTCGCGGCCCACCGCGGCGCAGTGTTCGTCGAGGATGCCGGACAGGCGGGCGAACTCCTCGGGACCGGTGTCGTCCCACGACCCGGACCAGTTCCACTCGTCGGCGTGCGTGGCGACGACCCTGAGGGTCCGCTTCTCGCCGGCCCCGCCGATCACCATGGGGACGCGCGGCTGGATCGGCTTCGGATTCGACATGGCGTCCGCGAGCGTCCAGAAGCGGCCCTGATGGTCGACCCGGTCCTCGGTCCACATCCGGCGGATCAGGGTGCAGGCCTCATCGAGCATGGCGATCCTGGTTCCGACCGGCGGGAACTCGATGCCGTACGCGTCGTGTTCGACCTGGTACCAGGCCGCGCCGATCCCGAAGTCCAGCCGGCCGTCCGAGATGTGGTCGACGGTGGTGGCCATGTTCGCCAGGACGGCCGGGTGGCGGTACGTGAGGCCGGTGACCATGCAGCCGATGCGGACGCGTGAGGTCGCCTTCGCCATCGCACCGAGCAGCGTCCATCCCTCCAGGGTCGGCTGGATCGGATCGCGCAACCCGTAGAAGTGGTCGTAGTCCCACACCGCGTGGAAGCCGAGCTCGTCGGCGTCGCGCCAGAACCGCTCCAGCGTGGGGTAGTCGAACACGGGCGGGAGCTTCACCGAGATCAGCACGGTGCCGGGTCGCTCACGCGCCGTCCGATTCGCCGCGTGCCTCGCCCTCGCCCTCGCCGTCGCTGCCGATCTCGAGGATCTCCCACGCCTCCACGGGCCGGGCCGCTCCCTTCACGTTCAGCGGCTCGCGCTGGGTCGCGTTCACCCGATCCTTGATCAGCGCGTACGTTCGAAACCCGCACAGGATCGTTCCGGGGTCGCCGGCGCTCTGCAGCCGCGCCGCCACGTTCACGGCGAACCCGACCGACTTGTAGGCCCGCATGACCTCGCTGCCGAACACGCCGATCGTGCAGTGACCGGTGTTGAGGCCGACCCGGATGTCCAGGTCGGCCGGGATGGCCTGGGCCCGCAGGCGGGACGCCAGCTCCCGGCACTTCGTCCGCATGTCGAACGCCGCCCGCACGGCGTTCCACGCCTGCTCGGTCTCGGGCACGCGCTCTGGCGCGCCGAACACGGCCATGATCCCGTCGCCGATGAAGCTGTCGAGGGTCCCGCCGTGCGCTATGACGGACGCGGTCATCTCCCGGAGGTACTCGTTGAGCACCTCCGACAGCTCTTCGGGTTCCAGGGTTTCGGACAGGTCGGTGAATCCGACCATGTCGGCGAACAGGATCGTGACCCGCCGCCGCTCCAGCGGTTGCTCCGGCGCCAGCTGGCCGGCCAGGAGACCCTCCGCGACCTGACGGGGGATGAACCGGGCCAGCTCGCCGGATCGAACGAGCTCCGCCATCTGCTCGTCGATGCGGGCCTCCAGCTGCCGGCGGGCTTCCTGAAGGTCGGTGATGTCGTGGTACACCACGTAGCCCGTCCGCTCGCCCTCCATGGTCACCGGCACCGCCGAGATCTCGACGTCGACGAACGTCCCGTCCTTGCGCGTCCGCCGGGCCAGCTGCCGGAAGTTCGCGCTCTGCCATCCCTCCCGGCTGAATCGGCGGGCCTCCTCGGCCACCTCGGGATGGTTGGCCACGAGGTCGTCGATGTTCCGCCCGACGGCCTCGGCGGCGCTGTAGCCGAACAGCCGTTCCGCAGCGGGGTTCCACGCCCTGACCGTGAAGGATTCGTCCACCATGACCACCGCGGCTGGGCTCACCTCGACGAGGGACTCGAAGAACCGCCGCTGGCGGACCAGCTCGGTGACGTCGTGATAGATGATGTAGTAACCGATCGCCTCGTCCTCGAGCATCACCGGCACGGCCGAGATCTCCACGTCGACCAGCGATCCGTCCTTGCGGGTCCGCCGGGTGATCCGATTGAAGATGGGTGAGTGCCACGCCTCCTCGCTGTACCGCACCGCCTCCTCGTGAAGCTCGGGCTGCTGAGCGATCATGTCGTCGAGATTCCCGCCCACCGCCTCGTCGGCGGCGTAGCCGAACAGCTCCTCGGCGGCGGGGTTCCACGACGACACCTGGAAGTCCCGATCGACCACGACCACGGCCGCCGGGCTGATTTCCAGCAAGGACTCGAAATACCGGCGCTGGCGGACCAGCTCGGTGATGTCGTCGAAGAACGCGTAGAAGCCGGCCAGCTCGTTCCCGACGACGATGGGCGCGGCCCGGATCGACACGTCGACGAACGATCCGTCCTTCCGGGTCCGGCGCCCGACCAGCTGGACCGGCCCGTAGCGGATGTCGCTGTCGACGGCCTCCGCTTCGGCGCGGACCTCGTCGCTGTTGGCTACCAAGTCGTTGATGGGGCGACCCATCGCCTCGTCCCGCGTGTATCCGAACAGCCGCTCCGCCGCCGGGTTCCAGGAGGTCACCATCAGCTTCTGGTCCCCGGTCACGATCGCCGTCGGGCTGACCTCGATCAGGGACTCGTAGTACTGCCGTTGTTCCTCGTGGGTCAGAGGCTGGTTGCTCATGGGTTCGCGTGGTTAGCGTGGCGCGCCGCCCCGGTTGCGGTCAACCTCCCACTGCGCGATCCTCGGCCCGGCGATGGCGACGGAGTGGGGTGTCCGGGGCAAGCGCGTCCTGATCACCGGCGCCACCAACGGCATTGGGCTGGCCGGGGCCGAGAAGCTGGCGTCCCTGGGGGCCGATGTTTCGATCGTGGCTCGAAGTGAGTCGAGGGCCGAGGATGCCGTGTCGAGGATCCGGGAGGCTTCCGGGGGTGCGGAGGTCGACGTGCTGCTGGCCGATCTCTCCGCGCAGGCGTCAGTTCGAAGGCTGGCCGGGGAGGCGCTGGAGCGCTACCCGCGGATCGAGGTGCTGATCAACAACGCAGGCGCGGTGTATTCGGGGCACGAGGTGACCGAGGATGGCGTGGAGCTCACG
>JBHELE010000354.1:0-3536 GCA_046263235.1 Actinomycetota bacterium | reverse complement strand
GACTTCTCGGCCGACTTCTCGGCCGCCTTGGACGTCGGCCCCGCCTCGGACGTGGCGGCTGCTCCGGTGCGCGCGGACCGGGAGTCGGTCTTGTAGAACCCCGATCCCTTGAACAGGATCCCGGCGGGGTGGAACACCTTTCGGAGGAGGCCGCCGCACACGCCGCATTCGGTCAACGGCTCATCACTGAACCGTTGGTAGACCTCGATGTGCGTCCCGCAGGACGAACAGGCGTACTCGTACGTCGGCATTGGTTCGAATTATAGGGTCGACCAAGGGCCCCACAGGCCGAACGGTTTGGCCGATCGGGCGTGGGATAGACTCCTACGTCCCAACCCCAGGGAGAGGTTGATGAGGGTCAAGAAAGCGGTCATCCCCGCCGCTGGGCTCGGCACCCGATTCCTTCCTGCCACCAAGTCACAGCCGAAGGAAATGCTGCCGATCGTGGACAAGCCGGCCATCCAGTACGTCGTCGAGCAGGCCGTGCACGCAGGCCTCGAGGACATCCTCATCATCACGGGGCGAGGCAAGCGCACCATCGAGGATCACTTCGACCGGTCGTTCGAGCTCGAGATGCGCCTGGAGCATTCCGGGAAGCATGACGAGCTCAAGGAGGTCCGGGAGATCACGGAGATGGCCGCCGTTCACTACATCCGGCAGAAGGACCCGAGGGGACTCGGTGCCGCCGTGGCCATGGCGGAACACCACGTGGCCGGAGAGCCGTTCGTGGTCTTGCTCGGCGACGACATCATGCTGTCCGGCAACGTTGTGTCGGAGATGCTGGCCGTGTACGACCGATACGGCCGAAGCGTCATCTGCGGCATGGAGGTCCCGCGCCCGGAGATCCACCTGTACGGCGCAATCGAGCCGGAGTTCGTGGAGGACAACCTGGCCCGCGTCATGTCGATCGTGGAAAAGCCCCCCGCGGAGGAGGCGCCGTCGAACCTCGCCGCCATGGGGCGGTACGTGTTCACCCCAGAGATCTTCGACGCCCTCCGGGAGACGGCCCCCGACAAGAGCGGGGAGGTGCAGCTCACCGATGCCATCAACCTGCTGGCCCAGCAGCAGACGGTGTACGCCTACCTGTTCGAGGGGATCAGGTACGACATCGGCAAGAAGCTGGATTATCTGAGGGCGGTGGTCGAGATCGCCATCGATCGAGACGACCTGGGTCCTGAGTTCCGGGCCTTCCTGGCGGACCTGGTCCAGCGCAAGAAGCTCGTATGAGCGCGACCGAGTCCCTGTCCGCGGGCGGGGCGCCTCCGGCCCACCGTCACGTCGGTACCGATCTGCTGCCCGTGGACGAGGCCCAGAAGAGGGTCCTGGACCGAACGCCCACGCTGGCCCCGATCGAGCTTCATCTGCCGGAGGCGTACGGGTGCGTGCTCGCCGCCGACGTCGTGGCCGAGCTGGACATCCCCACGTTCGCCTCGTCGGCCATGGATGGGTTCGCCGTTCGGGCGTCCGACATCGCCCTGGCCAAGCGAGACCGTCCGACGCTTCTTCGGATCGTGGGCCAGGCTCCGGTGGGCAGGCATTCCGACGCGACCGTGGGGACCGACGAGGCGGTCCGGATCGCCACCGGCGCCCCGATCCCTGCCGGCGCCGACTGCATCGTCCCCATCGAGTACACGACGTATCAGGGCGAGGCGGTGCACGTGTTCCGGGCCTTCCCGGAGGGCTACTCGGTCCGGCCGCCCGGTGAGGACATCTCGGCCGGCTCCACGCTGGTTCCGGCGGGGCGAAGGATCGCCGCCCCGGAGCTCGGGTTGCTGTCGAGCTCGGGGCACGCCTCGGTCCTGGTGTATCCACGGCCGAGGGTCGTGGTCTTGTCAACCGGCGACGAGCTGGTCGAGCCCGGCCGTCCCGCCGCGTTCGGCATGGTTCGCGACGCGAACTCCTACACGCTGTACGGCGCATTGAAGGACGCCGGCGCCATTCCGATCCTCGGCGGCATCGTCCGTGACGAGCCGGAGGCGATGAAGGAGGCGGTGTTGAGCCAAATCATCCGAGCGGACGTCTTCATCAGCTCGGGCGGAGTGTCGGTCGGTGAGCGCGACGTGGTGAAGAAGGCGTTCTTCCGGCGCGGCGAGATCGACTTCTACCGCGTGGCCATGCAACCGGGGATGCCGCAGGCGTTCGGGCAGATCGAAGGCGTGCCGTACTTCGGCCTCCCCGGCAACCCGGTCTCGGTGTTTGTTTCGTTCGAGATCTTCGTTCGGCCCGCGCTGCTCAAGATGACGGGCCGAAAGGACCTGTTCCGACCGAAGGTCGAAGCGGTCCTGGAAACGGAGATCACCGGTCCGGAGGAGAAGGTCCAGTTCGCCCGGGTTCGGGTGTGGCGCGAACGCGGGCACTGGCGCGCCGCGTCGACCGGGCCGCGCGGGTCGAACCTGCTGGGGACCGTGGCGAAGGCCAACGGGTTGGCGACCATTCCGGTCGGCACCGAGACGGCGCACGCCGGCGAGAAGGTCTCGGTGATGCTGTTCCGGTCGCTCGAGGACGACCGATGACCGACGCGGGCGCGCGGCCCGCTCGATCCAAAACCGCTGCTGGCTCCCAGCCGGCTCGCATGGTGGAGGTCGGGGCCAAGGACGTCACCGACCGGTCCGCGACCGCCGAGTGCATGGTGGTGACGACGACGGAGGCGGTCGCGGCTCTGATAGCGGGAACGCGAAAGGGCCAGCCGCTGGAAGCGGCGAAGGTGGCCGGCCTGCTGGCCGCGAAGAGGACTCCCGAGCTGCTGCCGTACTGTCATCCCATCGCCATCAGCGGTGCCGGTGTGACGGTCGAGCCGGACGAGCAAGGCGGGACCGTCCGGGTCGAGGCGACGGTGACGGCGGCGGACCGGACGGGGGTGGAGATGGAGGCCTTGACCGCCGCGGCCATCGCGGCCCTGTCGATCTACGACGCCACGAAACAATACGACCGCTCGGCCGAGATCACCGGCCTTCATCTCGTTTCGAAGTCCGGCGGCAAGAGCGACGGGTACCGCCGGCAGGAGGAGTAAGGCCCGCTATCGCCAGAGCACGTATGCGGACCCGACATCCTCCTTGGCCAGGATGTCGTCACCTGGCCCCCCGGCCACCGCGGTGCCCTCGGCCAGGGCCACCGAGGTCCCGAACGCATCTCCGGCAGCGCCGTCTGGGGCGATGAGCTCGGCCTGCTGCGTCCAGAGGGTCCCGGACCGGATGAACACGTAAGCCGACCCGGCGTCGGCCCCGGCCGGAATGTCCACGGCGGGAGCGCCGATCATCGCGGTGTTCCCTCTCACGGCTACCGAGGTGCCGGACCCGTCGCCGGCGGCGCCGCCCGAAACGACGAGGTGGGCCTGGACGGTCCAGGTCGTCCCGGACCTGACGAACGCGTAGGCCGACCCAGCGTCGGCCCCGGCCGGAGTGTCCACGGCGGGAGCCCCGATCATCGCGGTGTCCCCGTCGAGGGCCACCGAGAGCCCGAAGCCGTCGAAGGACCCTGGATCGGGTGCGGTCAGCTTGGCCTGCTCCGTCCAGTTCGTCCCGGACCTGACGAAGGCG
>JBHELE010000353.1:0-5669 GCA_046263235.1 Actinomycetota bacterium | reverse complement strand
CGACAGGGGCTCGTCCATCAGGAAGGCCTGCGGTTCGCGAACGATGGCTCTCCCCATCGCCACCCTCTGCCGTTGCCCACCCGACAGAGCCCGCGGCTTGCGCTTCAGGAAGTCCTCCAGGCCCAGGATCCGGGCCGCTTCCTTGACCCGCTTGTCGATCTCCTGCTTGGGAATCTTCCGGAGCTTCAGGGCGAACGCCATGTTGTCGTACACGGACAGGTGCGGATAGAGCGCGTAGCTCTGGAACACCATGGCGATATCGCGGTCGCGGGCCGCGAGGTCGTTGACCTCGCGCCCGCCGATGCTCACCGTGCCCTTGCTGATGTCCTCGAGGCCGGCCACCATCCGGAGGGCCGTCGTCTTCCCGCAGCCCGACGGGCCGACCAGGACCATGAACTCGCCGTCGCCGATAGAGAGGTCGAGGGAGGAGACGGCCTCGGTTCCGTCCGGATAGATCTTGTAGACGTCCTGCAGCTCGATCTCGGCCATGCCACCCGTAAGCCTGGCCCACAGGCACTCCCAGGAGGGTTTATACCTTTCTCTTGGACGCGCGGCCAAATCGAGCGCCGCGGCGCGAAGACTGCGAGACTCGAACGGACATGCGGATCCTGGCCGTGGCCGACGAACCTGTCCTGGAGGATCCCCGGGCCATCCGGCGGATCGATCCCGACCTCGTGGTGGCGTGCGGGGACCTCCCGTTCGACTATCTGGAGTTCCTGGAGGACTGCACCGACGTTCCACTCCTGTACGTCCCCGGGAATCACGACCCCGACCTGAAGCCGGGGGACCAATCCGTACCGGTCGGTGTGGTGGCGGGTCTGGTTCAGCGGGCGGCCCCGCCGGGGCCCCCCGGGTGTACAAACGTCGACGGCAAGACCGTCGGGGCGGCGGGACTCTGGGTTGGCGGGCTGGGAGGGTCGGTTCGATACCGGGAGGGTCCGAACCAGTACAGCCAGCGGCGGATGCGACGTCGGGCCGTCGGCCTCGCCGCTCGGACCCTGCTTCGTCGTCCCCGTCGACGCCTCGACCTCTTGCTGACGCACGCGCCGCCGTTCGGACTGGGCGACGACGACGACCCACCCCACGTCGGGTTCACGGCGTTCCACCGGCTGACCATCCTGCTGGGCCCGACGTACCTGATCCACGGACACGTCCATCCGTACGGACCTCCCCGTCCGGACCGGGCGATCGGCGAGACGACCGTCGTGAACGCGGCGGGTTTTCGGGTGCTGGAGATGGATGCTCGACCTGAACAGCGCCGACGTGGCGCGCCGGTTGGGGAGCCATGAGTCCTGCCCGAGGGGATCCCGACCGCTCCACGTTCGAACGAGCCATGCGCAAGCGAACGCGGCAGCGAATGTCGCACACGCTGCGGAACGAGGACACGGCGGAGCTCCTGCCGCTGGGGGAGGTCTCGAGGCGTCTTCGGCAGTTCGCCCAGCGCTACGTGGGCATCCGCACGATCCCCATCGACCGGATCGTCGGCACGGTCGATCGGGCCGGCGACTTCGACCGGCAGTTCCTGCCGCGGCGACCGCAGATCCGGGACCGCTGGAAGCGGGTCGAGGCGGCGTTCCCGGAAGGCAACTTCCCGCCCATCGTCGTCTACGAGGTGGAGGGGTCGTACTTCCTGGTCGACGGCCACCACCGGGTCGCCATCGCGAAGCAGCGCGGCATGGCGGCGATCGATGCCGAGGTGACCGAGCTGAAGACGCGATACCCGCTCCCTCCGGACGCAGACATCGGCCGGATCATTCACACGGAGCAGGAGCGGACGTTCCTGGAGGACAGTGGCTTGGAGCGAGGACGGCCCGACGCCCGGGTGGAGCTGACCCGGCCCCACGGTTACCTGGAGCTCCTGGACGACGTCCGCGTCCACGGGTATTTCCTGATGAAGGAGCGACGCGAGCCGGTTCCGGACGAGGAGATCGCAGCCGACTGGCACGACTGGGTCTACGGGCCCGTGGTCGAGGCCGCCCAGCGCGCCGGACTCCGCGAGGTCTTTCCGGCGGCGACCGACGGTGATCTGTACCTGTGGCTCCAGGATCGGCGGCGGGCACTGTACCCACAGCATGGGCCGCTGCCGAACGAGGAGGTGGCCCGCCTGGCCCGGGAGGAGGAGGAGCGGGCGCGGCGCCGAACGCTCAGGACCTCGCCGAAGCGGCCTCCGCGCAGCCGATGACCCACGCCGCGTCGCCGGAGGGGGCGCCGTCGCCGCAACACGTCGGAATGGCCATCATCGGGACCGGGTTCGCCGGCCTCGGAGCCGCCATCCGGCTTCGACAGGCCGGCTTCCATGATCTCGTCCTGTTCGAACGCGCCGACGACGTCGGCGGCACGTGGCGAGACAACCATTACCCCGGGCTGTGCTGCGACGTCCCCTCACACGTGTATTCCTTCTCCTTCGAGCTCAACCCGTTCTGGAAGCGAGGGTTCGCCCCCGGCGCGGAGATCCTGGACTACCTCCGGAACACCGCGAACAAATACGGGATCACGCCGCTGATCCGGTTCGGTCACGAGGTCCTGGAGGCCCGGTGGAACGACCAAAGCTCCCGATGGGAGATCGAGACCACCGGTGGGAGCCTCACCGCGCAGTTTCTGATCAACGGCGCCGGAGCGCTCAGCGATCCCGCCACGCCGGCCATCCCGGGAGTGGGGTCCTTCCGGGGCACCGCGTTCCATTCGGCCCACTGGAATCACCGGCACGACCTGCGGGGAGAACGGGTCGCCGTGATCGGAACCGGCGCGTCGGCCATCCAGTTCATTCCGCAGATTCAGCCGGACGTCGCCAGGCTGTACGTGTTCCAGCGCACGCCCCCGTGGGTCATCCCTCGCCTGGACCACGAGATCACGCGAACCGAGCACCGGCTCTTGCGGTGGATTCCGTTCGCCCCGCACATCGTTCGATTCCTTCTGTACTGGCTGCTGGAGGTCCGCGTGATCGGGTTCAAGCGGCCTCGGGTCATGAAGGTGGCCGAGGCGGTGGCGCGGTGGCACCTCCGCCGGCAGATCAGGGACCCCGACCTGCAGCGGAAGCTGACGCCCGACTACACGATCGGCTGCAAGCGGATCCTGATCTCCGACGACTACTACCCGGCGCTGGGGCAGCCGAACGTGGACGTCGTCACCGACGGAATCCAGGAGATCCGGCCACGTTCGATCGTCACGGCCGACGGGACCGAGCGGGAGATCGACACGATCATCTTCGGGACGGGGTTCCACGTCACGGATCCGCCCATCGCCGAACGGATCCGGGGGCGCGACGGCCGGACGCTCGCCGAGCACTGGAAGGGGGGCCTCCAGGCGTACCTCGGCACGACCGTGAAGGGGTTCCCGAACCTGTTCCTCATGACGGGACCGAACACCGGGCTCGGGCACAACTCGATGGTGTTCATGATCGAGTCCCAGCTCAACTACGTCCTGGGCTGCCTTCGGACCATGCGGGAGCGACGAGCGGCGGTCGTCGAGGTTCGATCGGAGGTTCAGGATCTGTACAACGAACGGATCCAGGAGGCCATGGAAGGCACGGTGTGGACGGCCGGCCATTGTCACAGCTGGTACCTGGACGATACGGGGCGGAACAGCACGCTCTGGCCGACCTACTCCTATTCGTACCGACGTCTGATGCGGCGGTTCGACCACGAGGCGTACACGTTTCGAACCCGAACGGAGGTCGCGACCCCGGCCCGCGCCGGCGCCGTCGTGAGCGTTCGGTCGCCCGACTGGAGCGAATAGTCCCGGCCATGCTTCGCTATCCAGTTCGGGGGCGGGTCGCGCTCATCACCGGCGCGGCCGGAGGCATCGGGCTGGCCACGGCACGAGCCCTGCACCGACGTGGCGCGTCCGTGGTCATCACCGACGTGGACGGGATGCGGCAGAGCGTTCGGCAGCGTCGCTCGGCGGAGACCGGGTGGCCGGTCTGGCGGCCGACGTGACCGACCGGAGAGCGCTCGATCAGGCGGTCGCCGGGACCGTGGAGCGGTTCGGGGGGCTCGACATCGCGGTCGCCAACGCCGGGATCGCGTCCAATCCCTCGACGGTGCGCAGGATGGACGAAGCCAACTTCGAACGCACCATCGCCGTGGACCTGTTCGGCGTGTGGCACACGGTTCGCGCAGCGCTTCCGCACTTGGTCGCCCGACACGGCCACGTCGTGGTGCTCGCCTCGGTCTACTCGTTCGCCCCGGGCCTGCTGATGACGCCGTACGCGATGGCGAAGGCCGCGGTGGAGCAGCTCGGCCGGGCCCTCCGCATCGAGCTGGCTCCGTAGGGCGCCGGCGCCAGCGTGGCGTATTTCGGCTTCGTCGACACGCCGATGGTCCGGGACTCGCTTTCGGATCGCTCGGCGGCCGGATTCGTGGAGCAGATCCCGCGATGGCTCCGTAGGAGCCTCACCGCCGAGCAGGCGGGGGAGGCCATCGCTCGCGGGATCGAACGTCGTGAGGCCCGGATCATCGCCCCGCGAGCGTGGGCGTTCATGCGAGCGACGCGGGGAGTGTCGGACGCGCTGGCCGATCGGTACATCGCTCGGCGCCGCCACATCATCCGGATGGTGGAACGGCTCGACCGGGACCACGAAGGACCGGCCCGGTAATGACATCCCCAGGTAGTGGACAGCGCGACGGGGGAATCAACCGAACCGTGCGTGCGTTGAGCATGGGGTGCAACCCACCAAGGGAGAGGGAGGCTTCGGCATGAGAGTCGCGGTCATCGGCACCGGTGGCATGGGTAGCGGTCTGGCGCGGCACCTGGCGTCGAAGCACGACGTGGCCGTCGGTTCGCGCGATCCACAGAAGGCGGCGTCGCTCGCCGGCGAGATCGGTGCTCCCTTCGGCGGCACCTACGGCGACGCAGCGAAGGACGCGGAGGTGGTCATCCTTGCGGTTCCGTGGGCTGCCATCGACGAGACCCTCGACCAGCTCGGCGACCTCACCGCTCGAATCGTCGTGGATGTCACGAACCCCTACGTCGGCGGTCAGCTCCGCCCGCACGAGAACTCGTCGAACGCCGAGGAGATCCAGAAGAAGCTCCCCGGGGCTCGCGTGGTCAAAGGCTGGAACACCGTGTTCTCGCCCGTCGTGAACGCCGGCCCAAGCTTCGACGGGGAGGCGGCGTCCGTGCTCCTTGCCGCCGACGACCAGGCAGCCAAGGAAAGCGTGGCGGGGCTGGCCCGCGACATCGGCTACGACCCCGTTGACTGCGGGCCGCTCCCAAGCGCGCGCGACCTCGAGCGCCTGCTCTCGGCCTACGGCGCCATCGGGCACAACCTGGAGTGGGGGAGCTGGGCGATTCGGGTCCTGAAGCGGTCGTGATCTAGAGTCCCGCTCGTGGCCGAGCGACCGGCCCAGGCCAGCTTCGACATGAGCACGGTGCAGCGGGGAGCCCGGTTGCGCCGGTCGCCGTACTTCGAGGCCACCCAGCGGTACGGGCCGCGCGGGTTCACGGTCTACAACCACACGCTGTTCCCGACGCACTTCGACGACTTCGAAGCCGAGTACTGGCACCTGCTTCGACACGTCACGTTGTGGGACGTGGCGGTGGAGCGAACGATCGAGGTCGCCGGCCGAGACGGCCTGCGGTTCGCCCAGCTCCTGACCCCACGGGACCTCACGAGGTGCGCGGTCGGGCAGGGCAAGTATGTGCTGATCGTCGCCCCCGACGGCGGGATC
>JBHELE010000352.1:0-4197 GCA_046263235.1 Actinomycetota bacterium | reverse complement strand
GTTCGGCGTCGACGCGACCGGGGATGATCTGCCCCAGGAGGCCGGGTTGGCCGCGGCGGTCTCCTTCGACAAGGGCTGCTACCTGGGCCAGGAATCGGTGGCGAAGGTTCAGAACCTGGGGCATCCACGCCGAGTGCTGTTGAGCATCGAGACCGGCGCGAAGGCCTCCCCGGGCGATCCGGTGCTCGCCGACGGCGACGAGGTCGGCCGGATCACCAGCGCCGTCGCGGTCGGCGACCAGACCCACGGCTTCGCCAGCGTCCGCTGGGCGGCTCGAAACGGTCCCTTCACGACGAACGAAGGGGCCGAGCTTCGCGCCCGGCCCCTTCCCTGAGGGCGTCTCCCGTCAGACTCCCTGGCGAGCCATCTCCTGCAGCCGCGCCACCCGCTCGTCCGTGGGCGGGTGCGTGGAGAAGAGGTTGGCGAATTGGACCTTCCGGCCCGTGAACGGGTTCACGATGAACATGTGCGCCTGGGCCGGCGCGACGGTGGCAGGGGGTGGCACCTGCTTCGCCGCGGCCTCGATCTTCCGAAGCGCGCCCGCCAGCGCCAGCGGATCGTGCGACAGGTGGGCGCCGCTCTCGTCGGCCTGATACTCCCGCGACCTCGACACGGCGAGCTGGATCAGCATCGCCGCCAGGGGTGCCAGGATCAGGGCGAAGATGAACCCGAACGCGCCCATCGGGTTGTCGCGGTCGTCGCTCCCACCGAACCAGAAGGCCATGCGGGCGATGAACGTGATCGACATGGCGATCCCGGCCGCGATGGTGCCCACCAGGATGTCCCGGTTCGTCACGTGGGACAGCTCGTGCGCGAGGACGCCCCGGAGCTCCCGTTCGTCGAGCACCTGCAAGATTCCCTTCGTCACCGCGACAACGGAGTGCCGTGGGTTGCGACCGGTCGCGAAGGCGTTGGGCTGCATCATGTCGCTGACGTAGATCCGGGGCATGGGGATGTTCCGCTGGTTGGCCAGCGACCGAACGATGCGATACAGGTCCGGATACTCCGCTTCCGTGACGGGCTTGGACCGCGTCGTCGCCGTGGCGATCTTGTCGGAGAACCAGTACATGGCGAAGTTGAACCCGAGCCCGAGGACCAGACCGAACAGATAGCCGCCCGGCCGGCCGCCGCCGAGCATGCCGCCCACCAGGACGAACAGCCCGCCCAAGGCCGCGATCAGCACCCAGGTCTTGACCCTGTTCACCTTCGTTCCCTCCTTCGCGCCGGGGGGTTCGGCGCCCTAACGAAAAGACCTCCGCCGACTGCTCGGCGAAGGTCTCGCCGGGGACTCCCCCGCCGGAGCCGGTCCTCTCGGACGTCCTGACGACTCACCGGCGTTGGGCTACTCCCCTTCGCTTACGGCATTGTACGTCGATCCCGCGACGAGACGGCTTCCCGCCGTAACGGATTCCTGGGAGCGAGACCGTCGTCGCGGCTGGGGGCGGCTACTTCGCGATCAGGGTCGACAGCCTGGGGAACTGAGCGAAGAGGTCGGGGAAGATGCCCACGGCGACGACGACCACGGCGGCCACCCCCACCACCGCCGTCACGGCCGCGGGGATGTGGAGCGGTCGGACCGGTTCGGCCACGGGCTGCAGCCACATCTCCCTGGCGATGAAGAAGTAGTACACGACCGAGATGACCGAGTTCACCACCATGGCCACGGCCAGCCACGGCCCGTAGCTTCCGAAATCGATGGCCGCGCGAAAGATGAACAGCTTGCCCCACGCTCCCGCCAGCGGGGGGACGCCCGCCAGCGACACGAGGAAGATCGTCATCGACACCGCGATGGCCCCGGCCCGGCGGCCCAGCCCGGCGAAGTCGCTCAGCAGCATCCCCGGCGCGTCTCTGGTCATCCCGATCACCACACCGAACGCGCCGAAGTTCATGACGCCGTAGATCAGGATGTAGAGCAGGACCGCGGCGAAGGCCTCCCTGTTCACGGCCGCTCCGGAGGGACTGGCCAGGGCGAACGGCAACAGGATGTACCCGGCCTGGGCAATCGACGAGTACGCCAGCAGGCGTACCACCTGCTGCTGCTGCAGGGCGATGAGGTTCCCGAGGGTCATGGTGAACAGGGAGAACACCGCGAAAATCGGGGCCCAGAAGTCCGCGCGGGGCAGGAACGCCACGAACATGATCTGCAGCAGGCCGGCGAACCCGGCGGCCTTCGACGCCACCGAGAGGAAGGCCGCGACCGGGACGGGAGACCCCTCGTACGTGTCCGGAGCCCAGAACTGGAACGGAAACGCCGACACCTTGAAGGCGAACCCGGCCACCACGAACAGGATCGCGGCCAGGGCGAGGTTCGACGCTCCTGCTGGACCGGCCAGCTTGTCCGCGATCCCATCGAGCCGCGTCGTCCCGGTCACGCCGTAGATCAGGCTCATCCCGTACAGCATCACCGCAGACGACAACACCCCGATCAGGAAGAACTTCAGGGCCGCCTCGTTCGACCGCGGATCGGTCTTTCGGAATCCCGCGATCAGGAACGCCGGCGCCGAGACCAGCTCCAGCGAGATGAACAGCATGATCAGCTCGCGCGAGGACGAGATCGTCAGCGTCCCGAGGAACGACGACAGCAGCAGGACGTAGAACTCCCCCTGATAGAACCGGCCCTCGCGGAAGTACCGGTAAGACAGCAGGAGCACGACCAGCGCCGCGGCCAGGAAGAACACCTTCAGCAGGACCGCGAAGTTGTCGACGACGTACGTCCCGCCGAAGGAGCTGCGGGACTGGCCGACCAGCGAGAGGGTCGTGGCAAGGGCCGCCACGGTGCCGAGGAACGCCAGCGGCATGGCGCGGTGCTTTCGTTCGGGGGGAAGGAAGACGTCGGCGATCAACACCATGAAGATCGTCCCGGCCAGGATGATCTCCGGCGCGATGGCGTGATAGTCGATGGTGGGGTTCCTGATCGCCGGGGCGGCCTGGGTGAGGACGGGGAGCATCTAGCCTCCGGTGAAGATCCGGGCCAGGCCCTCGACCGCCTCGTTCGTCGTCCCGAAGACCAACCGCGGAAACACGCCGAGGAACAGGATCGCGACCAGGAGCGGCCACCACGACGCGAGCTCGAGCCCGGTCACGTCGGCCAGGGGCTTCTCCCGCCACGCGTCCGGGAGCGTTCCCATGTTCACGCGCTGCAGCGTCCACAGGAAGTACCCGGCCGTCAGGATGGTGCCGATGCCGCCGAAGACCATCAGCGTGCGGAACAGGGTGAGGTGGCCGGCGTCGACGAGCACGTCGGCGGGGTTGTACGCGGACAGCAGCGCCGTGACCTCGCCCCAGAACCCGGCCAGTCCCGGAAGACCGAGCGAGGCGATCGCCGTGAACGCGAAGATCCCGGCCAGGTACGGAACCTTTTGCAACATGCCGCCGCCGATGTCGGCGATCTGCCGGGTGTGGTAGCGGTCGTAGATCGAACCGACCTCGAAGAACAGCATGCCGGTGATGATCCCGTGGGCGATCATCCCGAAGATCGCCGCGTTGATGCCGAGGTCGGTGAGCGTGGCGATGCCCAGCATCACGAACCCCATGTGTCCGACGGACGAGAACGCGATGAGCCGTTTCAGGTCGCGTTGGGCCAGGCACGCCAGTGACGCGTAGACGATGGCGATCACCGCCAGGACGGCGATGACCGGGGCCCACACCCGCGCCGCCTCCGGGAGCACCGGCAGCGCGATCCGCACGAACCCGTACGTCCCCATCTTCAGCATGATCCCGGCCAGCAACACCGACCCGATCGTCGGCGCCTCGGTGTGAGCGTCCGGCAGCCACGTGTGGAACGGCCACATCGGCACCTTGATGGCGAACCCCAGGAACAGCCCCGCGAAGATCACGACCTGGAGGTTCTTCGTGATGAACGCGGCCGGTCCCGCGGCCTGCCTGCTCAGCTCGACGATGTCGAAGGTGTGGGGGTCGGACTTGAAGAACAGGGCCAGGAACCCCAGGAGCATGAAGACGCTTCCGAACAGCGTGTACAGGAAGAACTTGATCGCTGCGTACTCGCGGTTCGCCGATCCCCACACGGCGATGAGGAAGTACATCGGGACCAGCACGAGCTCCCAGAACACGAAGAACAGGATCAGGTCGAAGGCGATGAACGTCCCGGCCATCCCGGTCTCGAGCAGCATCATCAGCGCCAGGAACGCTTTCGGCCGGCCCGGCTCGGGCAGGTTCCGCCACGTGTACAGGGCGCAC
>JBHELE010000351.1:0-10104 GCA_046263235.1 Actinomycetota bacterium | reverse complement strand
ATCCAGCAGGAATCCCGCGTCCGCGTCGCCGACAACACCGGCGCGAGGGAGATGCTCGTGATCCGGGTGCTGGGAGGGTCCGGTCGCCGATACGCGGGCATCGGGGACGTGGTCGTGGGCTCGGTGAAGGACGCCCTCCCCGGTGGCGGCGTGAAGAAGGGCGACGTCGTGCGGGCGGTCGTCGTTCGCACGGCGAAGGAGCGCCGGCGCCCCGACGGGTCCTACATCAAGTTCGACGAGAACGCCGTCGTCCTCATCAACGAGCAACGCAATCCCCGGGGAACCCGGATCTTCGGGCCCGTGGCCCGGGAACTGCGGGAGAAACGGTTCATGAAGATCATCTCGCTCGCGCCGGAGGTGCTGTAGCGATGCCAGGAGTGGGGATCCGAAAGAACGACGAGGTCGAGGTGATCTCCGGCAAGGATCGCGGCAAGCGCGGCCGTGTGGTCAACGTCCTGCCCAGGGAGAACCGGGTGATGGTCGAGGCCGTGGCCAGGGCCAAGCGCCACCTGCCCGTCCGCCCGACCCAGCGCGGGGGGACGTCCGGCGGAATCATCCTGAAGGAGCAGTTCGTCGACCTGTCGAACGTGCAGCTCGTCTGCAAGAGCTGCGGCCGTCCGACGCGCATCGGCTACGTCGGGGAGGGCGTGGAGAAGGTCCGGGTGTGCAGGCGATGCGGAGCGGAGAACTGATGGCGGACGAACGCAACTCGAAACGGCCCCCCGCGGCGCCGCCGCCCCGGCTGAAGGTGCGGTACCGGGAGGAGCTCCTTCCGGCGCTGGCGGGAGAGCTCGGGCTGTCCAACCCCATGCAGGTCCCGCGGCTCGAGAAGATCGTGGTGAACATGGGGGTCGGGGATGCCATCCGCGAGGCGAAGATGCTCGACGCGGCCGTCGACGACCTCACCACGATCACCGGACAGCGGCCGGCCATCCGCCGCGCCCGGAAGTCGATCGCGAACTTCAAGCTGCGGGCGGGCATGGCCATCGGTGCGATGGTGACGCTGAGGGGCGACCGGATGTGGGAGTTCCTGGATCGCCTCATCTCGACGGCGTTGCCGAGGATTCGCGACTTCCGCGGGCTCAACCCCGACTCGTTCGACGGGCACGGCAACTACACGATCGGGGTCACGGAGCAGCTGATCTTCCCGGAGATCGACTACGACAAGGTGGTGAAAGTGCGGGGCATGGACATCACGATCGTCACGACCGCGAGGAGCGACGAAGAGGGCAGGGCCCTGCTCCGCGCCCTGGGCTTCCCGTTCTCCGGCCAGCAGGCCGCCGCGGCCGCGAGCTGAGGAAGGATCGACGGAAGGGTATGGCGAAGAAAGCTCTGATCGAGAAACAGCAGAAGGCAGGACGAAGCTTCAAGGTCCGGAGCTACACGCGGTGCGAGCGGTGCGGCCGCTCCCGCGCGGTGTTCCGCCGTTTTCTCCTGTGCCGCATTTGTTTTCGAGAGCTCGCCCACCAGGGCGAGGTCCCCGGCGTGACCAAGGCTTCGTGGTGAGGACGAGGACAGAGCGCAGATGGTGATGACCGATCCCGTGGCGGACATGCTGACCCGCATCCGGAACGCGAACGTCGCGTTCAAGGAGGAGGTCGTGATGCCGGCCTCGTCGTTGAAGAAGCGCATCGCCGACATCCTCGTGCAGGAGGGATATGTTCGCGACGCCGCGGTCGACGGGGAGGGGAAGGATCGCCGGCTCGTGCTGCACCTGAAGTTCGGGCCGAACAAGCAGCGGACCATCAACGGGATCAAGCGCGTCTCGACCCCGGGGCGTCGGGTCTACGCCGGGCGGCAGGACATCCCGCGGGTGATGGGTGGTCTGGGCATCGCTATCCTGTCTACGTCGCAGGGCATCCTCACCGACCGGCAGGCCGTCAAGCGCGGGGTCGGCGGCGAGGTCATCGCCCAAGTCTGGTAAGGGGCTTCGTCGGCTATGTCACGAATCGGAAAGCAGCCCATCGCCGTGCCCTCCGGGGTGGAGGTCGAGGTCGACGGGTCGCGGGTGGCCGTGAAGGGGCCCCGTGGCCGGCTCGAGCGTGTCTTCCACGACGACATGCGCATCACCCTGGAAGACGGGACGCTCGCCGTGACCCGGCCGAGCGACGAGCGGCTGCACCGTTCCCTCCACGGCCTGACCCGTTCGCTCATCGCGAACATGGTCGAGGGCGTCACCGGCGGATTCGAGAAGCGTCTCGAGATCGTCGGGGTCGGATACCGCGCCGCCGTGAAGGGTCGGGACCTCGAGCTGGCCCTGGGGTTCTCCCATCCGGTGACCGTGACCGCGCCCGAGGGCATCGACTTCGAGGTTCCCGCGCCCAACCGGATCACCGTGCGGGGGATCGACAAGGAGCTGGTGGGCGAGGTCGCGGCCAACATTCGAAAGATTCGCAAGCCGGAGCCCTACAAGGGCAAGGGCGTGCGCTACGAGGGCGAGTACGTGCGCAAGAAGGCCGGCAAGGCCGCGAAGGGCGGTGCGGCCTGATGCGCCCCGAGCTCAAGCAGGCCGCCAGGCTGCGACGGCATCGTCGTGTTCGCAAGACCCTGTCGGGCAGCGCGGACCGGCCCCGCCTCGCCGTGTACCGGTCGAACCGGCACATCTACGCGCAGCTCATCGACGACCGGGAGGGCCGAACCCTCGCCGCGGCCGCGGACGTGGGTCTCACCGGGCCGAAGAGCGAGGTGGCGAAGCAGGTCGGGAAGGCCCTGGCCGAGAGGGCCAGGACGGCAGGCATCGAGCGCGCGGTCTTCGACCGGGGGGGCCGCCTGTATCACGGGCGGGTCAAGGCCCTGGCGGAGGGCGCTCGCGAGGGAGGGCTGACGCTGTGAGGCGCTACGACACCGCCGCCGAGCGCTCGCCGTACGAGGAGCGCGTCGTCTCGATCAACCGCGTGGCCAAGGTCGTGAAGGGCGGTCGGCGGTTCAGCTTCGCCGCGCTGGTCGTGGTGGGCGACGGGGCCGGACGGGTCGGCGTCGGGTACGGCAAGGCCAAGGAGGTCCCCGCCGCCATCCAGAAGGGGGTCGAGATCGCCAAGCGGAACCTCTTCGAGGTCCCGATGATGGGAACGACCATCCCTCACCAGGTCACCGGCGAGGACGCCGCGGGCGTGGTCCTGCTGAAGCCGGCCGCTCCGGGGACCGGGGTCATCGCCGGTGGGCCCGTGCGGGCGGTGGTCGAGGCGGCCGGGATCAAGGACATCCTGTCGAAGTCCCTCGGGTCCGGAAATCCGATCAACATCGTGGGCGCGTCCATCGATGCGCTCCGCCAGCTGAAGCGACCGGAGGAGATCGCCCAGGCACGCGGGCTGGACATCAGCGAGATCGCCCCCCGGGCGATGCTGGACGCCGTCCGGGAGGCCGAGGTCGCCATGGCGGCCAAGCGGACCGAGGCGGGCCTGGACGGCGAGGTGGGTGAGGAATAGATGGCCAAGGTTCGGGTCACCCAGATTCGAAGCGCCATCGACCGCCCCAGGGATCAGAAGGCGACGGTTCGAGCGCTCGGCCTTCACCGCATGCACGACTCCGTGGTGAAGGACGACCGGCCGGAGATCCGAGGGATGATCGCGAAGGTTTCCCACCTGGTCCGGGTGGAGGAGGTGGACGAGTGAAGCTCCATCACCTCAAGCCCGCCGAGGGTGCCGTTCGCGACCGCCGCCGGGTGGGCCGGGGCCGGGCCGCCGGGCAGGGCAAGACCGCCGGTCGTGGCACCAAGGGCTGGGGGGCGCGCCACCAGTCCAAGCTGGGGTTCGAGGGCGGGCAGATGCCGCTGCAGCGCCGGGTTCCCAAGCTGAAGGGATTCACCAACCCGAACCGAGAGGAGTTCGCCGTGGTGAACGTGGGCCGGCTCGGCGACGCCTTCGATGCGGGTGCCGACGTCAACCCCGATACGCTCCGCGGGCGCGGGCTCGTCCGGCGGGGCCTCCGGGTGAAGGTCCTCGGGAACGGCGAGTTGGACCGGGCCCTGACGGTGCGGGCTCATGCGGTGTCGGCATCGGCCAGGGCCAAGATCGAGCAGGCCGGGGGCACGGTCGAGGTCCTGTAGGGCCGACGCGAGCGTTAGACTGATGCCCCCGGACCACGAGGATCGCCAGCGGTGCTGAGGGCATTCGTCAACGCGTTCAAGATCCCGGATCTTCGAAAGAAGATCCTCTTCACGCTGGGGATCATCGCGGTCTATCGACTGGGCTCGCATGTCCCGGCGCCGAACATCGACCTCGCCAAGCTCGAGGCGCTTCGAGAGAGCGCCGGGGCGACCGGCGCCCTCGGGTTCATCAACCTGTTCTCGGGCGGGGCGCTGACACGCTTCGCCGTGTTCGCCCTCGGGATCATGCCGTACATCACCAGCTCGATCATCATGCAGCTCCTCACGGTGGTGATCCCGAAGCTGGAGCAATGGCAGAAGCAGGGCGAGATCGGGATCAAGAAGATCACCCAGTGGACGCGGTACATGACGGTCACGCTGGCGCTCCTGCAATCGACCGGGCTGGTATTTCTGTTCCACAGCGATCAGATCGGGGTGGAGGGCGGCGTCGTCCGCGCGTTCAACCCGCCCCGGGTGGCGCTGATCGTGATCACGCTGACCGCCGGGACGGCGATGATCATGTGGCTCGGCGAGCTGGTCACGCAGCGGGGAATCGGGAACGGGATGTCGATCCTCATCTTCACCAGCGTGATCTCGAGTCTCCCCGCAGAGGGCAGCGCGATCCTGAAATCGGCCGGCGCCGCGAAGTTCTACGCGCTTCTGGCCATCGGCATCGCCATCGTACTGGCCGTGGTCTTCATGGAGCAGGGGCAGCGGCGAATTCCCGTGCAATACGCGAAGCGGGTGGTGGGGCGGCGAATGATGGGCGGACAGTCGCCCTATATCCCGCTGAAGGTCAACCAGTCCGGCGTCATCCCGATCATCTTCGCGTCGTCGGTCCTGTATTTCCCGACCCTGTTGCAAAACGTGGTCCACGTGTCGTGGTTCCAGAACTTCATCAACAACACGCTGGTCAATCAGCGCAGCATCCTCTACATGTTCATCTACGGACTGCTGGTGATCTTCTTCGCGTACTTCTACACGGCGATCACGTTCAACCCGATCGACACCGCCGACAACATTCGGAAGTACGGCGGGTTCATCCCGGGCATCCGTCCCGGCCGTCCCACGGCTGACTATCTGTCGAACATCCTGAACCGGATCACGTTGCCGGGATCGATGTTCCTGGCTGCAATCGCGCTGCTCCCCACGATCTTCCTGGCCGTCTACAACATCCAGGGGTTTCCCTTCGGTGGGACCACCATCCTGATCACCGTGGGCGTCGCCCTGGAGACCATGAAGCAGCTCGAGTCACAGCTGATGATGCGGCACTACGAAGGCTTCCTGCAGTAGATGCGGATCGTCCTGCTGGGAGTACCCGGCGCCGGCAAGGGGACCCAAGGTCATCGACTGGCCGAGCGTTTCGACCTGGAGCTCGTGGCGACGGGCGACATCTTCAGGTCGAACGTGCAGCAGGAGACCGAGCTCGGACTGCTGGCCAAGGGATACATGGACGCGGGGGAGCTGGTCCCGGACGACGTGGTCGTGAAGATGGTCGTGAACGCGGTCGAGCAGGTCCGGGGAGGGTTCATCCTCGACGGGTTTCCCCGGACCATCGCCCAGGCCGACGCGCTGGAACAGGATCTGGCGGCCCGGGACAGGCCGCTGTCCGTGGCGCTCGCCTTCGACCTCGACGATCATATCGCGGTGAAGCGACTGGCCGGCCGCCGAACGTGCCGGCGGTGCCAGCGAACGTACAACGTGGAGTTCTATCCGCCCAAGGTCGACGGCGTGTGCGACGCATGCGGCGGCGTCCTGGTACACAGGGAGGACGACCGCGAGCTCACGGTGCGTCGCCGGCTCGAGGTGTACTACGAGAGCACCGCCCCGCTGTGGGAGTTCTACGCCTCGCGCGGCCTCCTTCGCGTGGTCGACGCCGACGGATCCGAGGACGAGGTGACGGAGCGGGCCGTGGAGGCGTTGTCGGATCTGGGTCCGCGGTCTTGATCGGAGCGGTCGAATGATCGTGTTCAAGTCCCCGGAGGAGATCGAACGCATGCGCGAGGCCGGCCGGGTGACCGCGCTCACGGTTCAGCGGCTGATGGAGGCCGTTCGTCCCGGCATGAGCACGGCGGACCTCGATCGATTGGGCGAGGAGAGCATCCGTAGCGAGGGCTGCACGCCGTCGTTCAAGGGCTACCGAGGATTCCCCGGATCGATCTGCACCTCGATCAACGAGGAGGTCGTCCACGGCATCCCCAGCCCTCGGCGAGTGCTCCGCCCCGGCGACCTGCTCAAGCTCGACGTGGGGGCGGTGTTCGACGGGTATCACGGCGACTCGGCCGTGTCCGTCTTCGTCGGCGACCCACCGTCGGACGTCGCGGAGAAGCTCGTCCGCGTCACCGAGGAGTCGCTCGAGGCGGGCATCTCGGAGCTCCGTTCCGGCGGCAGGCTTAGCGACGTGGGCCACGCGGTCCAACAGGTGGTCGAGGGGGCCGGATTCAGCGCGGTTCGCGAGTACGTCGGCCATGGGGTCGGGCGGGCGCTCCACGAGGACCCGCAGATCCCGAACTACGGCGATCCGGGGCGTGGGCCGCTGATCCGGCCGGGACTGGTCGTTGCGATCGAGCCCATGGTGAACATCGGTGGCTGGCCGACCCGCGTCCTCTCCGACGACTGGACCGTCGTCACCGCCGACGGGAGCCTCTCGGCGCACGCCGAGCACACCATCGCGGTGACCGAGGACGGACCAGAGGTCCTGACCGCCCGCCCCGCGTAGCCGGGCTCAGCTCTGGAGCTTGTCGCAGGAGGGCTCGTCCTCGAACACCGCCTGGAGCTCGGCATCGTCCTGCCCGATGGGGTCCTGGATCCCCTGCAGCGACGTCGTGATGGTCTGTCCGATCTCCTCAGCCCCCTGCTCGAACGCCTCCGGACTCTCCGTGGAGAGGCCGTCGACCTGATCCCGGGCCTCCTCGAACGCATCGCGCACCCGCTGGAGAGATGAGATCACCCGGTCCGCCGCCTGCTCGCCGTTCTCGACGTCCGGGGTGCCGGCGTCCTCCAGACGCCCCACCAGCGTGTCGGTCGAGGCCAGGATGTCGTCCAGGTACTCGCGGAACGCCGCCTTGCCTTCCTGCGGGCTCGGGTCGCCTCCCAGATCGCTAGCCAAGGCGACCGTGCGCTGCTGCACGTTCTCCTGCCACTGGGCGGTGGCCCCGCACAGGGACCTGACGTACTCCCGGGCGCTGGTCCCCCCGCCGCCGCAGGCGGCGAGGGCAAAGGTCAGCACCACCCCAAGACTCGTGCGGAATCGGCGGCCTCTCATTCGTCCCCTTCCTCGACCGCGGACGCCCTCCTCCACGCCGGCGAGCCGCGATCCGATTGACCCTATACCTCGGCCGGTAGACGGTATTACCGAGGCAACCTATACTTTGTTACCGACTCCAGGGGCGTGACCCAGGAGTTTTTGGCGTGTTCGGAGGGAAATCCCGGGACAACGTGGCGAAGAAGGACGCGATCGAGGTCGAAGGAACGGTGGTCGAACCGTTGCCGAACGCGATGTTCCGGGTGGAGCTTGACAACGGACACAGGGTCCTGACCCACATCTCGGGCAAGATGCGGATGCACTACATCCGGATCCTGCCTGGGGATCGGGTCCTGGTGGAGCTGTCGCCCTACGACCTGACGCGGGGGCGCATCGTCTACCGGTACCGTTGACGTCGTGGCGCGCCTCGCAGACGAGGGGCGGCCAGGCTGAGGAGCACATGATGAAGGTTCGACCGTCGGTGAAGAAGATCTGCGATCGGTGCAAGGTCATCCGCCGGCACGGTCGGATCATGGTCATCTGCTCGAAGGACCCCCGCCACAAGCAGCGTCAGGGCTAGGACCGAAAGGGAACGAGGAGACACATGGCACGAATCGCAGGCGTCGACCTCCCCCGCGACAAGCGGGTGGACATCGCCCTTCGGTACATCTACGGGATCGGTCCGACCCGGGCGTTCCAGATCGTTCAGGGCGTCGACCTCGACGGCGGGCGGAAGATCCGCGACCTGACGGACGACGAGATCATCAAGATCCGTGACTTCATCGACCGGAACTTCAAGGTCGAAGGAGACCTTCGACGGGACGTGGCCCAGGACATCAAGCGCAAGATCGAGATCAGCTCGTATCAGGGGATCCGGCACCGCCGAAGCCTCCCGGTCCGAGGACAGCGCACCCACACGAACGCCCGGACCCGAAAGGGACCGAAGAAGACCGTGGGCGTGAAGAGGAAGAAGGGCAAGTAATGGCCAAGCCCAAGACCAAGAAGGCTCGTCGTCGCGAGAAGAAGAACGTCGCCCACGGGCAGGCGCACATCAAGTCGACGTTCAACAACACGATCGTGACGATCACCGATCTCGATGGGAACACGATCTCGTGGGCCAGCGCGGGGAACGTGGGGTTCAAGGGGTCCCGGAAGTCGACCCCGTTCGCCGCGCAGCTCGCCGCGGAGGCGGCTGCCCGCCGGGCCCAGGAGAACGGCATGACGAAGGTCGACGTGTTCGTGAAGGGTCCGGGATCCGGACGCGAGACGGCCATTCGATCGCTCGCGGCGACCGGGCTGGAGATCCTGGGGATCCAGGACGTGACCCCGGTACCGCACAACGGGTGCCGCCCCCGGAAGCGGCGGCGCGTCTGACCAAGACGCCGGCAGGACCCGCGCCGGGACCATCCGGTGCCGGGAAGCGTGAGACGGGCGAAGCAGAAGTGGATGATCCTTCGCCAGGAGGTGTGAGCTCAGTTGCTGATCGTCGCTCGACCCGAAATCCAGGAAGAGACCCTGTCTCCGACGCGCTCGAAGTTCGCCATCGAGCCGCTCGAGCCGGGGTTCGGTTACACGCTGGGGAACGCCCTGCGGCGGACCCTTCTCTCGTCGATCCCGGGAGCTGCGATCTCGTCGGTGAAGATCGACGGGGCCCTGCACGAGTTCTCGACGATCCCGAAGGTGACCGAGGACGTCACCGACATCATCCTGAACCTCAAAGAGGTCGTGGTTCGGTCGGAGGTCGACGAACCGGTCTCGGCGTACCTGCGGGCCCGCGGTCCCGCCGACGTCACGGCGGGGGACATCCAGCCGCCGGCCGGGGTGGAGGTCCTGAACCCGGAGCAGCACATCGCCACGCTGGCCCGAGGAGCCAGTCTCGAGCTGGAGCTGGCCGTCCACCGGGGGGTCGGCTACGTGCCCTCCGAACGAAACAAGAACCCGCGGGACCCCATCGGGGTCATCCCGGTCGATTCGATCTTCTCGCCGGTTCGGCGGGTCACCTACGCCGTGGAGAACACGCGCGTGGAGCAAATGACCGACCGTGACCGGCTCATCCTGGACGTCGAAACGGACGGATCGATCTCCCCACGAGAGGCCATGGCGTCGGCCGGGACGACGCTGTCCGAGCTGGTCGCCCTGTTCCGCGACCTCGCCGAGAGCCCCGGGCTGACCGTGGGGCCGGCCCAGGAGGAGGCCGAGCTCTCCGGCGACATGGCCCTCACCGTGGAGGACCTGAACCTCTCGGTTCGTTCGTACAACTGCCTGAAGCGCGAGGGCGTCAACACGGTGGGCGATCTGGTCCAAAAGACCGAGGCCGAGCTCATGGACATCCGCAACTTCGGGCAGAAGTCGATCGACGAGGTGAAGGCCAAGCTCGACGAGCTGGGACTCACGCTGCGGGAGGAGTAGGTGCCGGCACCGCGAAAGGGACCCCGCCTGGGAAGCGGACCGGACCACGAGCGGCTCATGCTAAATGGCCTGGCCGCCCAGCTGTTCACGCACGGGCGGATCAAGACGACCGCGGCGAAGGCCAAGGCCGTCCGGCCGGTCGCGGAACACCTCATCACGTTCGCGAAGCGCGGGGACGTCGCGGCGCGCCGGGAGGTCCTTAAGGTCGTGCCCGACCGCGATACGGTCCACCGGCTCTTCACCGAGATCGGGCCCCGCTTCAAGGACCGCCCGGGCGGATACACCCGCGTGCTGAAGACGGAGCCGCGCAAGGGCGACGCCGCTCCCATGGCGATGATCGAGCTCGTGGAGCGCACGGCAGCTGACT
>JBHELE010000350.1:0-8890 GCA_046263235.1 Actinomycetota bacterium | reverse complement strand
CACGTACGAGAGGTGCCACACGGTGTACGGGGGATGCAGGAGGCTCCAGTAGTCCCGCCATCCACCCGGCGACAGGGCATAGAACGCCGGTCGTTGATGCCGGATCTCGGTCACGACCGGGTCCCCCAGATGACGACGCCGCCGCCCAGGCTCATCACGCGGGCACGGACGTCGCTGATGCCGGCCCCCCGCCACAGGTCGAGCTGCGCCTCGAGGGGGATGCGCCGATAGAAGCCCGAGATGCTGGGACCGAGAAAGCGTCCGACGTCGTACCACGCCCGCGAAACGAGTCGCCCGGCCGCAGGCAGACCGACCCGCGTGTACATGCGCCACAGCGCGCGCCATACCGGCCGTACCGGGACGTGGAACTCGAGGTTCGCCATCACGCCCCCGGCACGAACGACCCGCGCGAGCTCGCTCAGCGTCGCGGACGGGTCATCGACGTAGCGAAGCAGGTACGTGAACGTGAGGGCGTCGAACGTCCCGTCGGGGAACGGAAGACGTTCGGCGTTGCCCGCCACCAGGGCGATCCGGCCCGCCGAGCCGGCCCGGACGATGCGTCGACGTCCCTCTCGCAGCATCGGTTCGCTCTGATCGAGACCCACGACCACCGCGTCGTACCGTGCGGAGACCTCCAAAGCGACGTGCGCCGTCCCGGTCGCCACGTCCAGGACACGCTGCGGCGCCCCGGCCACGCGGGATGCGAGGAATCGCCGCCATCTTCCGTTCTGTCCGAGCGACAGGAGCTCGGCCATCAGGTCGTACGAGCGGGGCAGGCCGGAGAACAGCGTGGTGGCATGGGCGCGTCGAGCCGACATCGGAGGAGAAGCCGACCGAACGAAAGGATCGGGCGAGGGCATCGGTACCGAAGTGTGCCCGATCGGCGGCGGACCCGTTCTCGGCCATTGGGCGTAGCCACCCAGGAGCGCGACGAACGCTCGGGCTACGCCGAGCGACCGCAATTCGTGCATCGGCTCAAACCGGTGCGAGCCAGTCCGATCTTCAAATCAGCAGGGGTCGACGCATCGGGAGCGACAATGGAAAAGCACCACGAGCGCACGGGTTCCCCGGAACCGATTCCCCTCCGGCCGTTCCCCTCGGCCGCGCTCGTTCTGGCCGCGGCGCTCGCGTTCGGCGCGCCGACCGCGCCGCAGGCCCCCGACCGGCCGCCGGTGGTCGCCCACCGCGACGCCACGGTGGCACCCTCGTTCGTGCACACCGCGGCGTCGAGCGCACGCGGGTCGTCCTCTCGGCTCAGCGCGGCGATGCCCAGCGCGTGCAGCGACGGCGCGTACGCCGTGTACTCCTCGAAATGGACCAAGCAATACAACTTCTACGTGAAGACCTCGACCACCCCGTCCGGCGTGAGCAGCGACTCGGCTGTCTCGGCGATCCGTGAAGCGGTCAGGAACATCACCCGAGGCGACAACGACTGCGGGATCTCGGCGAACATCGGCGCAACCGCTGCGTATCAGGGCTCGACGTCGTCGTCGGCGAACATCACGACCTCCGCTGGGTGTGGATCGAGGGACGGACGAAACGTCGTCGACTTCGGAACCCTTCCGGTCGGGTACCTGGCGCTCACCTGCTGGTGGAGCAGCGGCGGTACGATCATCGAGGCCGACCTCCGGATGAACAAGGCCAGCTATGGCTGGGTGACGAGCCTGGCCGGTTGCTCCAGCAAGTGGTCGATCCAGGGCGTGACCACGCACGAGTTCGGCCACGCCTTCGGGATGGATCACGTGTCCGAGAGCTCGCATGGCAACCTCACCATGAGCCCCACCATCTTCGCGTGCCAGAACTCGGAGTCGTCGCTCGGCCTGGGCGACGTCCGAGGGCTCGAGAACAAGTACTGAGGCACGAGACCTCTTTCGAGCGACTCCGTCCGGTGCCGCTGCTCCCCGCTGCGGCTAGGATGGGTGCGGGAGCCGTCGAGGCGCACTCACACGAGGCTCGCGCTCGAACGGCGATCGCATGTTCGGGAGGGACGGATGACACGCACCGGCATTCGCATCACCTACGCGACCATGTCCGCCGACAACGAAGAGCTCCACCGGGCATACGAGCAGGGCCTCGAAACGGCCCGATCGTGGCTGGGTCAGAAGCATCCGTACTTCGTGAACGGCGAGGCCCGCGAGGGCGAGGGATATGACGAGGAGCGCTCGCCGATCGATCGAGACATCCTGATCGGCCACTTCGCCCGGGCCACCGTCCAGGACGTCGACGACGCGGTGGCCGCGGCGAAGGCGTTCTTCCCGGAGTGGAGCGGGCTTCCGTGGCAGGAGCGAGTGAAGATCATGCGCCAGGTCGCCGACGTGATCTCCGAGCGCGTGTTCGAGCTGGCAGCTCTCATGGCGCTCGAGGTCGGCAAGAGCCGGCTGGAGGCTCTCGGGGATGTCGAGGAGACCGCCGACCTCATTCGCTACTACTGCAAGTCGATCGAGGACAACGACGGCTTCGAGATCAAGATGGGGCAGCTCTCCGACAAGGAGCACAACCGGAGCGTGCTTCGTCCGTACGGCGTGTGGGCGATCATCAGCCCGTTCAACTTCCCCATGGCGCTGGCGGGCGGCCCGGCGGGCGGCGCGCTGGTGGCGGGGAACCCCGTGGTGTTCAAGCCGTCGCATCAGGGGTACTACACCGGGCTCAAGCTGTACGAGGCCCTGACGGACGGTGGCGTGCCTGCCGGGGCGTTCCACATCCTGACCGGTCCGGGCAGCACGGTCGGCGCGGCCCTGTACCGGCACCCCGACGTGGACGGTCTCACGTTCACGGGGTCCTACGAGGTCGGGATGCAGATCTACAAGAACTTCGCCTCGGATTACCCCAAGCCGGCCATCTGCGAGATGGGCGGCAAGAACCCCGCCATCGTGACGGCGAAGGCGGACCTCGAGGTCGCGGCCGAGGGCGTGATGCGGTCCGCGTTCGGTTTCAGCGGGCAGAAGTGCTCGGCATGCTCCAGGGTGTACGTCGAGCGGCCCGTGTACGACGAGTTCGTCGGCAAGCTCGTGGAGAAGGCGTCGAAGCTGAACGTCGGCAACCCCCTCGAGCGAAGCACCTATACCGGCCCGGTGATCAACGAGAAGGCCGTGGAGACGTTCGAGCGCGCCGTCGCCGACGTCAAGGCCGCGGGCGGCCGCGTCCTCCTCGGTGGTGAGCGCATCACCGAAGGCGAGCTCGCTCGCGGGCTGTTCGTGCAGCCGACCGTGGTGGAAGCTCCGGTCGACCACCGCGTGTGGAGGGACGAGCTGTTCGTGCCGTTCGTCGCCGTGGCTCCGGTCGATTCGCTGGACGAAGCGCTGCAGCTGGCCAACGAGACCGAATACGGCCTCACGGCCGGGCTGTTCTCGGAGGATCGCGCGGAGCAGGATCGGTTCCTGAACGAGATCCAGGCCGGCGTGGTCTACGTCAACCGTCGGGCCGGCGCGACCACCGGGGCGTGGCCCGGGATGCAGCCATTCGGCGGGTGGAAGGGGTCGGGTACGACCGGGAAGGGCGGCGGCGGACTGCACTACGTCCAGCAATACATGCACGAGCAGAGCCGCACGGTCATCGAGGAGTGACGCTGGGAGGAGCGAGCCCCTCGGCGTACGACGAGCTCGCCGCGGTCACCCGGCCTCGGTTGGTGACCGAGGTGCCGGGCCCCCGGGCCCGCGCCATCATCGAGGCCGATCGATCGGTCACCAGCCCGTCGCTGCCGCGGGCCTATCCGTTCGCGCCTGCCCGCGGGGCGGGCGCCGTGGTCGAGGATGTCGATGGCAACGTCTTCCTGGACTTCAACGCGGCCATCGCGGTGTGCTCGACGGGCCACGCCCACCCCCAGGTCGTGGAGGCGATCCAGGCTCAGGCCGAGCGACTGCTTCACTATTCGGCGTCGGACTTCTACCTTCCGATCTACGCGGAGACGTGCGCCCGGCTGGACTCGATCGCTCCGATCTCCGGCGGGACGCGGACCTTCCTGACGAACTCCGGGACCGAGGCCGTCGAGGCGTCGATCAAGCTGGCCCGCCACCACACCGGACGGCCCTACGTCCTGGCATTCATCGGCGCGTTCCACGGGAGGTCCTATGGCAGCGTGTCGCTGACGGCCTCGCAGGCGAAGTACCGCGCGCACTTCGGACCGCTCCTGCCGGGAGTGCTCCATGCCCCGTTCGGCGAGCCCGGCCTGGCGTTCATTCGCGACGTCGTGTTTCGGCGCCTGGCGTCGCCCGACGAGCTCGCCGCCGTGGTCGTCGAGCCGGTCCTGGGCGAGGGGGGATACGTGTTCCCTCCGCCCGGATGGCTGACGGAGCTCCGGGAGCTGTGCACCGAGCACGGGATGCTCTTCGTCGCCGACGAGATCCAATCCGGGATGGGACGAACCGGCCGGATGTGGGCCGTGCAGCACGAGGACGTCGAGCCCGACGTCGTGCTAGCCGGGAAGGGCATCGCCAGCGGCATGCCCCTCGGCGCGATGATCGCCCGATCCGACGTGATGACATGGGAGAAGGGAACCCACGGCTCCACGTACGGGGGCAACCCGGTGTCGTGCGCGGCCGCGCTGGCTACGATCGACCTCATCGAGAAGGAGCTGGCGACGAACGCCGGCGAGGTCGGCATCCTGATGGTGCACGAGCTTCGAACACTCGCCGAGCGGCGGACACTGATCCGGGACGTCCGGGGCCGCGGCCTGATGATCGGGATCGAGTTCGCCGACGCCGCCACCGCGGACGCGGTCGAGCAGGAGTGCTTCCGACGCGGAGTGCTCACGCTGAGGGCCGGTGACGCCACGATCCGGATGTCCCCGCCCCTCGTGATCAACGAGGCCCAGGCGAGGGCGGGCCTGGACGTGTTCGACCAGGCCTGCGAGGCCGTCGCGTCGGGGACGTAAGACGCATGACGCCCGGTTCGATACGGGGATGACGGCGTTCGTCAAGGCGGTGACGTGGGACGCCCGCGATGCCCTGTCGCTGGCGCGGTTCTGGGCGGCGGTTCTCGGCGGCGACGTCGAGGAGGAGTCCACCGAGGACAAGGCCTTCCTCGAAGCGGCCGGATGGGGCGGTCCGAACATGTGGTTCAACCGCGTTCCGGAACCGAAGAGCGCGAAGAACCGGCTGCACTTCGACCTTCGTCCGCTCACCTCTCGGGCGGAGGAGGTGGAGCGGCTGGTGGGCCTGGGCGCGACGATCGTGCAGGAGTTCGAGTCGCACACGGTCATGCGAGATCCGGAGGGGAACGAGTTCTGCGTGGAGCCCGGCCCCCAGGACGAGCAGCCGTGACCGCGGAATCCAAGGTCGCGTCGATGCGCGACGCGATCGCGGAGCTGGTCCGCGACGGCGACAGCGTGGCGATCGAGGGCTTCACCCACCTCATCTGCTTCGCCGCCGGCCACGAGATCATCCGGCAGGGCCGACGGGATCTCACGCTGTGCCGCCTCACGCCGGACGTGATCTACGACCAGATGGTCGCGGCCGGTGTGGCCACCAAGCTGGTGTTCTCGTGGCTCGGAAACCCTGGCGTGGGGTCGCTGCACGCCGTCCGGCGCAGGATCGAACGGGCCGACCCGGCGCCGCTCGAGGTGGAGGAGTACAGCCACTTCGGGATGATCTGCCGGTACGTGGCCGGTGCGTCGCGGCTGCCGTTCTTTCCCATCCGGAGCTACTTCGAGAGCGACCTGCCGAACGCCAACTCGCGGATCGTGCCGGTCGAATCGCCCTACGGCGACGAGACGCTGTACGCCGTGCCGCCGCTCAACCCCGACGTCACCATCGTGCACGCCCAGCGCGCCGACGCGTCCGGAAACACCCAGATCTGGGGCGTGCTCGGGTGTCAGAGGGAGGCGGCCTTCGCGGCCGATCGCGTGATCGTCGTGGTGGAGGAACTGGTCGGCGAGGACGTCATCCGGCGCGATCCGAACCGAACCGTGATCCCGGGCCTGGTCGTCGACGCGGTGGTGGTCGAGCCGAAGGCGTGTCATCCGAGCTACGCCCAGGGGTACTACGACCGGGACAACCGGTTCTACCGACAATGGGACGACATCGCCCGCGACGGTGGTCGGTTGGACGCATGGCTGCAGGAATGGGTGTACGGGCTGGAGTCGCACGCGGAGTACGTGGAGAAGGTCGGCGCGGCACGGTGGGCCGAGCTCACACCCGGCGAGGCGTGGAGCGACCCGGTGAATTACGGAGCGTACGCGTGAGCGACGGCGCAGCCCCCACCACCGGGCGCGCGTACACGAGCACCGAGATGATGATCGTCGCCTCGGCCCGGCAGCTGGCCGGCGAGCGCGTCTGCTTCGTCGGTGTCGGACCGCCCAACATCGCCTGCAACCTGGCCCGTCGGACGGTCGCGCCCGAGCTCGAGCTGGTGTACGAGTCCGGCGTGTTCGGTGCGGTGCCGGCCCGTCTGCCCCTGTCCATCGGCGATCCCAGCCTCGTCACCGGCTCGGCGCTGGTCACGAGTCAGTTCGAGCTGTTCGCGCACTACCTGCAGGCCGGGCTGATCGATGTGGGGTTCCTCGGCGCGTCGCAGATCGACCGGTTCGGCAACATCAACACGACCGTGATCGGCGGTTACGACGCGCCGAAGGTTCGGCTCCCCGGGAGCGGCGGGGCTTGCGAGATCGCCATCAACGCGCGAAAGGTGTTGGTGATCATGCCCCAGTCGAAGCGTTCGTTCGTCGAGCGCATCGACTTCATCACGAGCCCCGGACACCTGAGCGGCGAGAGACCGAAGGAGTGGCTGGGGTCCGGGCCGTCCGTGGTGGTGACGGATCTGGGGGTCTATCGCTTCGCCGAGGACACCGGGGAGATGGAGGTCGTTAGCCTCCATCCAAACGTCGACCTGGACCGCGCTCGAGACAACACGTCCTGGGATCTTCGTGTGCTTGATCCTGTTCAGGAGACTCCGGCCCCCTCCCCCGAAGAGCTACGACTGATCCGCGAGGAACTCGACCCGGAGGGGGCGTACTCCCGATGAGGCGACGAGCCACCGTCCTCGGCGCGGTGGTGGGCATGATGGCCGCGTTCATCGTCACGGCGACGCCGGCCCAGGCCCATGCCGACTTCGTGCGCATGTTCGACGAGCCGATCATGACGCCGAGCCTGCGGGGCTACGACAAGCTCGCCATCACCAGCCCGAGCGTCGTCCGGCTCGACGGCGTCTATCACATGGTGTACGCGGGGTTCCGCCTCCGCACCGTGCAGCTCCTCGGCGCGACCTCGACCGATGGCATCCGCTGGACGAAGCGCCGGGACCCTGTGTTGGAACCGGACTCCGACCGGCGCTGGATGAACATGGGCGTGGCCGAAGCGGAGCTCCGCAGGGGCTCGGACGGCGTGTTCTACCTGTTCTTCACGGGCCTGGGACCGAATGACGCCAGGGCCATCGGCATCGCCCGCAGCACCGGCGGACCGTTCGGGCCGTGGGTGGTGAACCCGAAACCGATCGTCCAGCGGAGCGGAGAGTTCCCGAAGGCCATCGCGCCGAGCGTCGCCGTCGATCCGTTCGGCGACGGCCGGGCGTTGCTCTACTACTCGTATACCGACCAGGGCGAGGGCGTGTGGGGATTGCGCGTGGCCACGGCCCGGGAGCCGTTCTGGAACCCTTCGACGAGCCGATGGGCCGAGTTCTCGCCGGCGAACGACGATGAGCCGATCGTCACCCCACCTCAGGGATCGAGCATCGGCGACGCGGCGATCGTGATGGAGGACGGCGTCTTCTACTTGTTCTTCACGTGTCTCACCCACGATGAGGGATCCCTCATCGGCCTGCTGACCGTCCACCTCGCGACCTGCGAGGCGACCAGCACCTCCGGCCTTGAGTTCGTGAACGACTCCCCCGCCCGGGTCTTCTCACCCCGACGGGCGCCGGCGTGGGACGAGAACGTCGAGACGCCGTTCGTGATGAAGGACGGACCAGGCCGGTACCTCATGTGGTACGTCGGTTACCGAGGGAACGTCCTCAACCCCGCAGCTTTCTATGGCGCGTCGATCGGCCTCGCCTCGTCGCCGACGTTGTAGTTACGATTCAGAGATGCGAGGTGACCGCGTGGAGGTCGTCGTCGACACCGGCCAGGGCGTCCAGACGTACGAGATCGTCGCGACGAAGGCCGGGCGACGGATCGAGGTCTCCACGGCTCGCGGCGTCACGGAGGTGACCGAGGTCACCCGGACGGGACAGACCGTCCGGACGGCGCGGTTCATGGCCACTCGGGTCGTGGCCCTGGTGGAGCACCCATCGGAGGAGCCGGACGAGCCCACGCCCGGGCGGAGACGCCGACGGGTATCCGAGGACCAGGAGTCGCTGCTCTAGCGACTCACGCGGAGGGCTTGGTCGCCTTCAACGCGAAGAACAGCGGCAGCTCGGGGTGCGCTTCGGGCAGCCGCCACGTTCCGTCGTCTCGTTCCTCCAGGAAGTTCACCGGCCACTCCACGAACGGCATCTCCCGGAGGAACTCGATCCGCAGCCCGACATCCGCCAGCGCCGTGACGATCTCGCCCAGGCTGTGGTTCCACCCGTACTCGAACGGTTCATTCACCTTCGCCTCACGGTCGGCGTAGGAACCCTCCGTGGGGAACTTCAAGGCCTCCCCGCCGAAGTACGAATAGCGAAACGCCAGCTCGTCGTCGTCGAACGTCCAGAGCAGCGGGTGCGCCTCCGTGATGTAGAAAAGGCCGCCGGGTCGGACGAATCGCCCCACCACTTCGGCCCACGGCTTCAAGTCCGGCAGCCACCCGAGCACCCCGCGCGACGTGTACACGACGTCAAAGTCGCCGGGAAGCACGTTCGCAAGATCTGCCAGGTCGGAGCACACGAACGTCGCCGGCAGGTCGACCTCGGCGGCGAGCTTCCGGGCCAGCTCGATGGCTTCCGAGGAGAAGTCGGCGCCCGTGGCCCTCGCCCCGAGCCG
>JBHELE010000349.1:0-2910 GCA_046263235.1 Actinomycetota bacterium | reverse complement strand
GCACACCACGCTGAAGTTCCCCACGCTCGCCGTGCCGCTGATCGACGACGAGCCCGTCGACGTGTGGGCCGACGACGGTGAGACCCTTCGACCGGAGGTCCACCGGATCCTGGGGATGATCGCGGAGGCGGACGCCGTGCTCGCATCGGGCCACATGGCCCCGGCGTCGATCCTGGCCCTGTTCGAGGCAGCGCGCGACGCCGGCGTTCGCCGGATGATCCTCAATCACCCGAACTTCGTCATCGAGGCCTCCCAGGCGGAGGCGGAGAAGATGGCCGACCTCGGGGCCCTGGTCGAACACTCCCTGTGCATGTACGACGAGGACTCGACCTTCTACCACTGGGAGACCGACGTCCTGGTCGACTGGATTCGGACCATCGGCCCGGAACGGTCCTCGCTCGGGTCGGACCTCGGCCAAGAGCACAACCCGCTGCCGGTCGAGTCGTTTCGCAAGATCTGCGGGCGCCTGCTTGACGCCGGTCTCGCCGAGCGCGACGTCCGCATGCTCGTCGCCGACAATCCGGCCCGGCTGCTCGGGCTGGACGGCTGACGGGCCATGGACCGACTGATCCTGGTCCGGCACGCCGAAAGCGCCTACGGCGCCAAGAACCTGGTGAACGGGGATCCCTACCGGTACGTGCCGCTGTCGCGACGGGGCCGGAGACAGGCCCGCGAGCTGGGTCGTGCCTTGTCCGATGAGCCGATCCAGCTCGCCGTGACCACCCGCTTTCCCCGAACGAGGGAGACGGCCGACCTGGCCCTGGGGGACCGGCCCATCCCGCGCCTGGTCCTCGCGGAGTTCGACGACGTCAAGCTGGGCGACTTCGAGGGGCGGCCCGTTGAGGAGCTTCGGGCCTGGCAGCGCGTCCACGGGCCGGCCGATCCGTTGCCCGGCGGCGGTGAGAGCCGGGTCGATTCGGTGCGGCGGCACCTCGAGGGGTATCGAATCCTGCTGCGACGGGATGAATCGGTCGTGCTCGCCGTCCTCCACGGGCTGCCGGTCACGATCGTGCGCCTGGCCCTTCGGGGCGAGTCGGTTCCGGTCACGCTCGAGGAGGTGCAGGCCGAGCCGGCCACGCCGTACGTCTACTCCGCGCAGGAGCTGACCGCGGCCGTTCGGGCGTTGCGGGCCTGGGTCGCGCAAGCGGTGTCCGCGTGATCATCCGTCTGGACGGATCCGACGTGGACGGGTTGTCCGCGGCGGACGTCGGAGGCAAGGCGCTCGGGCTGGCCCGCCTGGCCTCACTCGGGCTCCCGGTCCCGCCCGCGGTGGCCGTCCCGTCGTCGGAGCGGGGCCGGCTGGCCGAGGATCCCGCGGACATCGCCGACCTGCTGGGCGAGCCGCTGGCGGTGCGGTCCTCGGCGGTGGCGGAGGACGCGGCCGACCGCTCCGCCGCAGGACAGTTCGACAGTGTCATGGGGGTGCGGCGGAACGATCTCCGCGAGGCCGTGGCGAGGGTCTTCCGATCGGCAACGGGAGAGCGGGCCGTGGCCTACGGGGGCGCGACGGCAAGTCCGATGGCCGTGGTCATCCAGCGACAGATCGAAGCGACGCGGGCCGGCGTGGCGTTCTCCCGCGATCCGATGACGGGCGGCGACGAGGTCGTGGTGGAATGCGTCTTCGGCCACGGGGAGCGCGTCGTCTCCGGAGCCGAGGAGCCGGACCGCTACGTCGTCGGCCCCGACCGGAAGGTTCGGGCGCGAATGGCCGAGCGAACGGGGCCGTTCCGCACCCTGCGCACGCTCCGCGACGACGAGGCGGCGCTCATCGCGGAGCTGACCGGCCGGGCCGAGGACGGCTTCGGCCGCCCGGTCGACGTCGAGTTCTGCTTCGACGGGCCATCGCTGTGGCTGGTCCAGGCACGCCCCATCACCACCCTGTAGATGCCGGCGACCTGGTTGCCCGACCCCTCGCACTACCCGGAGCAGATGACGCCCCTGTCCGCCACGGTGTGGTTCGAGGCGATCGGTCACGGCATCCACGAGGCGATGCGGGAGCTGCGGGGCTCGTTCGGCGGGTTCGAGGCCCGAACCCATCTCGGGTGGGCCTACGAGGGGGAACGGGAGCCCGAATGGGAGCACGAGCCGGACCGGGTCCGCGCGTCCGCCCTCGACATCGGACGGCGCTGGACGGACGAGCTCTCTCCCCGGTCTCACGACCTCACCGCGCAACTGCACCGGCTCCGTCCGGAACAACCCCCGCCGGAGGAGGCCGCCGCCATGCTCGATCGGATGTGGGACCTCGTCCGCGAGCAGTGGGTCGTGCATTTCCTGGCGGTGTTCCCCGCGCAGTTCGCCGTGGAGCTGCTGCGGGCGGCGTACACCGAGGCGTTCGGCACGGACGACCAGCTGGCTCCGTATCGCCTGCTCGACGGCGTTCGCAACGAAACGAACGAGGCCGACGAGCTGCTGTGGACCCTGGCCGGGCGCGCCGCCGAGCTGGGGGTGGATGCGGTCGTCCGGGAGTACCCTCCGGGCCCGGCGCTGGAGCGATTGCGGGACCTCCACGATGGACGGCGATGGCTGGCCGAGCTGGACGGCTACCTGCTGCGGTTCGGGGGCCGGTCGCGGTGGCACGAGCTCTCCGTGCCCCGGGAGGCGGACATGCCGACGATGACGCTCGACAGCGTTCGCCTGTTCCTGGAACGTGGGGAGCCGCCCCGGACGACCCCCGCCGATGACGCCGCTCCGGGACGGGCCGAGGCCATCGCGTCGGCTCCGGGCCTGGCCGACGTCCTCCCTGCGGCCGAGGCCGGCTACGCCATCAAGGAGACCCACGTCTATCACATCGACTACCCGGGGCTCCTGGCCACGCGGGAGGTGCTGCTCGGCTTCGGGCGGCGGCTCGTGGCAGAGGGCCGGATCCGAACGCTCACCGACGTGTGGATGCTTCGGCGCGACGAGCTCCGC
>JBHELE010000348.1:0-3850 GCA_046263235.1 Actinomycetota bacterium | reverse complement strand
CCCGTATCCGTACCTGAACGCCGTCTGCTGAGCTGTGATGCGTGGTTCCGCTTCGGACCACGCCTCGACGGCCGGGTAAGCTGAAGGGCCCCGCACGAGCTGGTTCGGAGGCGGTCATGGAACAGACTGAATCGGCCCAGTCCGCGCGGACTCGCCAGGTCCTCGATCCGGCCTTCCTCGACGGCCTCGATGCCCTTTCCATCGACGAGGTCAGGCGACGTCGCGATCGCGCCCTGGAAGAACGCGAGTTCCAATCCTACCTTCGGCGTCTGGTCCAGGTCCGGATGGATTTGCTCTCGGCCGAGCAGGAGCGGCGGCGCTCGGGCGGCGAAGCACAGCCGCTGGTCGATCAGATGACGTCCGCGCTCGCCGAGGGGCCGCGGGGGCGAGGGCGCGGGGAGGCGTTGCGCCTGACGATGTCCGAAGCGGACATGGCCGAGGCGGAGCATCGCGCCGATATGGCCATGGGTGAGGCGTTCGCGAAGCTGCTCGAATCCCTCGACGACGACACGCTGGAGCGATCTCTGGAGGGTCTCCGAGCGGCCGAGGAGGACGTGTCGTCCCAGCGTGCGGCAGTGTTGCGCGTCCATGACGCCCTGCAGGCGGAGCTGAAACGGCGATACCGAGAGGACCTCTCCCAGGTTCCGGTCGACCTGTAGGCACGTCGGTGCCGTCCATCCCGGTGGCGAGGGTGATCCGCTCCGGCGTGGAGGAGTCCGTTCACTACGGAGATGTGGCAGTCGCCGACGCCGACGGCGGGGTCGTCGCGAGCTGCGGTGATCCCGAGCGTGTCGTGTTCGCGCGATCCACCATGAAACCCCTTCAAGCCGCCGTCTCCCTCTCCCACCTCCCGTTCGACCCGCCCGACGCCGAGGTCGCGGTCATGTCGGCCTCGCACAATGCCGAGCCGGTGCACCTCGAAGCGGTGCGATCGCTGCTGAAACGAGCCGGAGTCTCCGAGTCGGCGCTGCAGTGCCCACCGTTTCGACCGTGGGACGAAGAGACCGCCGCGCGTTCCTCGGAGCGCCGGCGCATCAACTCGGACTGCTCCGGCAAGCACGCCGGCATGCTCGCGGCGTGCGCAGCGCGGGGGTGGCCGACGGAGACCTACCTCGACCCGGCGCACCCGTTGCAGGAGTCGGTGCTCGGGTGGGTCACCGAAGTATCCGGACAACACCCCGTATCGATCGGGGTCGACGGGTGCGGCGTTCCGGTCCATGCGCTGCCCCTTCGAGCCGTGGCCACGATCTACGCCCGCCTCGGGTCGCCGGAACGGATTTCTGGCCTGGAACCGCAGGTGCGACGAGTCGTGGCCGGGATGCGAGGCGCTCCGTATCACGTGGCCGGCCGCAATCGCGTGGACACCGCCGTGATGGAGAGCGTGCCGGGCGTCGTGGTGAAGTCCGGCGCGGAGGCGTTGATCTGCGGGGGCGTCCTGGACCGCGGGCTTGGCGTGGCGGTGAAGGTCCGCGACGGTGGGGCGAGAGCAGCCGGTCCGGCCCTGATCAGGGTGATGGAGGCGCTCGGCCTCTTCCGGGGCCATCCGGCGGTCGTTCTGGAGCCGTTCCGCCGCCCCCCGGTGCTCGGCGGGGGCGAACCCGTCGGGCAGATAGTCGCGGAGTTCGACGTGACGCCGGCCCGACCCCTTCGTTAGCTGCGGTTATTCGCTTCGTTTGCAACTGTTGAACACCGCTGCTATGGTGCCCTTACGATGAACGTCGGGCGCGTGGGAAGGTTCATCAGGGATCAGAGGACGAGCGCGAAGCTCTCGCTTCGCAAGCTCGCCGGCCTCGCTGGCGTATCGATCCCGTACCTCTCCCAGATCGAGCGAGGTCTCCGGAAGCCCAGCGCCGACATCCTCCAGGCGATCGCCAAGGCCCTGCGAATCTCCGCGGAACAGCTCTACGTCCAGGCCGGGATCCTCGAGGACCGGCCGGTAGCGGACGTGACGACCGCGATCCTGGGCGACCCGTCGATCACCGAGGGTCACAAGAAGACCCTGATCCAGATCTACCAAGCGTTCCGGGACGAGGCCGGCGGCGAGCGAAAGCCGGCTCGAACCAGGAAAACAGCAGCTTCGACGGCCTCCGCGACCCCCCGCGCCCCGAACGTGCGGAAGGCGGCCGTCCCACGACCCGCGCCTGGGACCACGGTGCCCGGCGCGCCCGGGTCGAAGGCGCGACCGATCCATCGGGCGGCGACGCCCAGGGTCTCGCGAGCCTCGGCTCGGAAGACTGGCGGGGGAGCGGCGTCACAGGCTGGTTCCAGCCCTCACCCGGCTCCCACCCGTTCCCCCGCCACCAACACTCGAAAGGAGGTGTGACCCATGGCGACCACCAACTCCACGAGTGCGAGGAAGGCCCTTCTCGAGTACGCCGTGTACGTGCCTCTGGGCACCGTCAAGCTGGCCGCGGACAAGGCCAGGGAGCTGTCCGAGAAGGCATGGACGTTCGCCCGCGACCGACGGGGACGCGTGAGCGAGGCATACGGTGACCTGGCGGAACGAGGGAAGAAGCTGGCCACGAGCATTCGCAACTCGGCGTACACCAAGCGCGCGGTCGAGCAGGCCAAGACCGCGCGGACGCAGGTCAAGAAGGCCGCCGGCAGCGTTCGCAACGCCACGGACGCCACGGCCGAAGCGACCCGCGAGGCCGTTAAGAAGGTCGGCTAGGTCTCCCGCAACCCGCCGTTCGCAGTGGACCCGCCCCACAGGGGCGGGTCCACTGCTTTCGCACCCCAGTCATTCAGAACGGCTCGTCTAGCATGGCTGAGCGACCATGACCGAGTCGAAGCCCTCCGCCGCACGGCGCAAGGCTGCCGTGATCAGCCTCCACACGTCTCCCCAGGATCAACCGGGCGTCGGCGACTCCGGTGGCATGAACGTGTACGTGGTGGAGGTGGCGAAGAAGCTGGCGGCCCAGGGAATCGTCGTCGACATCTTCACGAGATGCCACGGCGAGAACAGGCCCCAGGTCCAGGAGCTCGGGCCCGGGACGCGCCTCGTCCAGGTCCAGGCTGGACCGTGTGCCCCGGTCGACAAGAACGACCTGCCGGAGCTGCTGCCCGGCTTCCTGGACGGCGTCCTGCAGTTCGCCGCGGCCGATCCCGAGCCGTCGCATGGCCACCATCCGTACGACGTCGTGCACAGCCATTACTGGCTGTCCGGCTGGGTCGGTGCCCGAAGCAAGGCCATTTGGGGAGTGCCGCTGGTCACGTCGTTCCACACGTTGGGCAAGGTGAAGAACGCGGCTCGATCGGATCGGGATCGTCCCGAGCCGCCGGCGAGGCTTCGCGGCGAGCAGCGCGTCGTTCGGCATTCGGATCGGATCCTGGCACCGACGCCGGCCGAGGCCGACAACCTCATTCGTCTCTACGGGGCGCGGCCCGACAGCCTCCGGGTCGTGCCGCCCGGCGTCGACCGTGCGCTGTTCGCTCCATCTGACGGTCGGGCGGCGAAGGCCCGGCTCGGGTTCGGAGCCCGGCCGGTTGTTCTGTTCGTCGGTCGCTTGCAGCCCTTCAAGGGACCGGAGGTCGCCATCCGCGCCATGGGAATCGCCGCCGCGCGGGCTCCCCGCACGGCGGGCGACGCGCTCCTGGTCCTCGTCGGCGGGCCCAGCGGCGTTGGCGGCGATGAGGTCAATCGCCTTCGAGCCGTGGCGAGTTCCGTAGGTCTGGCCGGTCGCGTCCTGTTCGTCCCGCCCCAGCCGCACGCCCGGCTCGCCGAGTTCTACTCAGCCGCGGACATGGTCGTCGTTCCCTCGCGGTCGGAGTCGTTCGGGCTGGTGGCACTGGAAGCGCAGGCCTGCGCGCGACCGGTCGTCGGGGCGGCCGTGGGCGGGCTGCGGTACGC
>JBHELE010000347.1:0-5450 GCA_046263235.1 Actinomycetota bacterium | reverse complement strand
GGACATCGTTGAGAGCGAGCCGGATCCCGTATCGAGGTAGCTCGGGGCGCGCTGAGGTCGGGCTCCCTCGCGCGCCCACGACCACCTCGACCACGTAGTCAGGCTCGGACGCATTGACATCCAAGGGGAGGATCTCGATGTCGTGATGCCTGGCGTCTTCGAGGATCAGGCGCCGCGGATACATGCCCGGTTCGTGGGTCAGGACTCCCGCCAGGAAGTGCGCGGGGTGGTGGGCCTTCAGCCACGCCGACTGGTACGTTGGGACGGCGAACGCCGCGGCGTGGGCCTTGCAGAACCCGAACGAGGCGAACGACACGACCTCGTTCCACACCCGCTCGGCATCGGCTTCGGTCACGCCGTTCCCGATGCAATGTTCGACGAAGTCGGCGTGGATCGGCTCGGTGGCGCCTTCGTCGTCCAGATGTCGCCGGATCTGATCGGCCGTCGTCAGGTCGTAGCCACCCATCACGGACAGCACTCGCATGACCTGCTCGTGATACACGACCACGCCACTCGATTCGGCCAGGACCGGGCGCAACAATGGGTGGACGTATCGAACCGGCTCCATCCGGTGCCGGCGCTTGATAAACGGCGTGACCATGTCGGACTTCACCGGCCCCGGTCGGAAAAGCGAGATGTCGATGATGAGGTCGCTCCACTCGACCGGCTGGAACTTCTGGAGCAGCTCCCGCTGGCCGGGTGATTCGATCTGGAAGCAGCCCAGGGTGTCGGAACGGCGGATGAGCTCGAAGGTGGCCGGGTCCTCCGGTGGGATCTCGTCGAGGTCGACCTTCACGCCGTCGACACGAGCGATCTCATCGACGGCGTGACGCATGGCCGAGAGCATTCGAACTCCCAGGATGTCCAGCTTCAGCAGACCCAGGATCTCCACGTCGTCCTTGTCCGCCTGGACCATGCGGAAGCCCTGGAACGATCGTTCCAGGGGGACCCGCTCCACCAGGTCGTGGCCGGACAGCACGATTCCGCTCGGATGCAGGGCGATGTGACGCGGAAACCCATCCAGCCGCTCGACGACGCGGAACAGCGTCTCCAGCTGCCCGGCGTCGAGATTCACTCCTTCGAGCTCGGGCAGCTTCTCCATGGCCGCGCGAACCTGCTTCGCCCCGATGTGCGGAAAGGCCTTCGCCGCGATGTCGATCTCGCCGTCGGGAAGGCCGAGGGCCTTGCCGACCTCGCGGATCGCTCCCCGGGCCCGGTACGTGTCGACCATGTTCACGCACGCGCACCGGTCGTCACCGTGCCGGGCCAGGATCGCGCCGTACACATCCTCCCGGCGAGCCGATTCGACGTCGATGTCGATGTCGGGAAGCTCGTCGCGGTACCGGTTGATGAACCGCTCGAACAGCAAGCCGTGGCGCACGGGATCGACGTCCGAGATGCGAGTCAGGTAGCAGACCAGCGATCCGGCCGCAGAGCCGCGACAGGCGCATCGGATCCCCATCGATCGGATGTCGTCCACGATGTCGGCGACGTTCAGGAAGTACGCGGCGTACCCCATGGTCTGGATCTGGGCCAGCTCGAAGTCCAGCCGTTCGCGTACCTCCCGGGTCGCGGTCATCCCACGGTCTTCCAGCCCGCGCCAACAGCGCTCTGCGAGGACGGACCCGGCACTTCGGCCCCTCGGCGTGGGGAAGTCGGGGAAGTGGACCTCCCGAACTCCCAGGTCGAACCGGCACCGGTCGGCCACGTCGAGGGTGGTCAGGCAGAGATCCGGCCTCTCCGCGAGCAGCGAGTACATCTCGGACGGCGACTTCAGGTAGCCCTCGGCGTTTCGGCGTGACACGTGGTTCGAGGCGAGCGGCACGATCTCCCGCATGCATTCCAGAACGTCGGCCAGGAAGGCGTCCTCGGGAACGAGGTATCGAACGCCGTTGGTGGCGACGGGTGAAACGCCCGTCTCGTCGGCTAGCCGAATCAGCCGCCTGATCGCAGCGCGGTCATCGGGCTCGAGGTGGTCTTGGATCTCGATGCACAGGTTCGGACCGAACGCGTCACGCCAGGGGTGAAGGGCATATCGGGCCGTTTCGGCAAGACCCGCCGCCGCGAGCCATCCCGGTAGCGATGTGGAACCCAGGAGGCAGATCAGCCCGGACGACCTTCCGCAGATCTGGCTCGTGGTCAGTGAAGGGTCGCCACGCTCCCCGGTCATGTGTGCCGTTGTGATCAGCGAGCAGAGGTTGGCGTATCCGGTCGCATCCTTCGCCAGCAGGACGATCGAGTGATCGACGACAGCCGGCTGAGGTCGGACACCGCCCGCGCTGCTCGGATCGCCCTCCGGGCGACCTCGACGACGCGCGGCTCGGTGTCCTCCCCGCCGTCTGTCGATGGAACGCACGGTCAAGGTGGCGCCGTAGATGGGGCGGATCGGCCGCGATCGTTCGTTTACCTGCCGACACGCGTCCGCGAAACGCGGCGCTCCGTACAGACCGTCACGGTCAGTTAGCGCCACGGCGTCCATGCCGAGGTGCGCGGCTCGCAGGACCAGGTCCTCCGGGGAGAACGCCCCGTCCTTCAACGAGAAGTACGACCTGACGTCGAGATGGACGAACGACGGCGTCTTCCCCACGATCGTCGCCCCGGACTACAGTCGCTCCTCGTGCGCGAACGGTGGCGGCGAGGGAACGAGGTGGCGCTGCGAGAGATCTGGGCGGGCCGGGTGTGGACGGCCTACCCATCGGTGGTGGTCGAGGACGACGGCGACCGGCAGCTCCTGTACATCCCGGCGGCCGCTGACCTGATGTACGCCGTCGACGATTCCGGGCACGAGCTGCGTCTGTACGCCGATCGGTGGACGCTGGCCGATCACCGAGCGATGCGTCACTTCCTCTCGTTCTGCTGGCCCGATCGACGCCATGCCGTCCTCGCGGTGTGGGATCCCGCGTGGACCTTCACCGGGTGGTACGTCAACATCGAAACGCCCCTCGGACGCACGGCCGTGACGTACGACTATGTCGATCACTGCCTCGACGTATTGATCCCTCCGGACCGCTCCACGTGGACGTGGAAGGACGAGGACGAGCTCGCCGAGGCCGTCGCCCGCGGGATCTTCTCTCCCGCCGACGCGGACGGCTTTCGGGCCGAAGGGCTGTCGGCCGTCGAACGCATCCTGCGCGAGGAGCCGCCGTTCGACCGCGACTGGTCGGATTGGCGTCCCGACCCCGCATGGCGTCGCCCCACGCTTCCGGCCGGGTGGGACCGCCCGCCCGGCGAGCGTTAGTCCCACATCCGCTCCAGGTGCCAGCGGCCGGCGCGGCGATCCTCGTACAGGTCGACCACCACTCCGCCCCGGGCTTCGACCCTCCAATACTCGCGGTCGCGGCCGTCCTCCCACCACTGGCCTTCGATCCGCCACCGTCCGATGACGTCTCGCACGTCGTACCGCCGGCCGCGCCATACGAACGCGGCCGGCATTCCGGCATCGCGCTCGACCGAGATCAGGTCCTCGTAGACCTTCGTCACGACACTGCCCTCCCCCAGGAATCGAACATATGTTCGATTTCGGGACGGTACGCCGGTGGGCCGAACCTGTCAAGCCGAGGAACGCGACCTTCCTACAATGGCGCCGCGTTGGACCGAAGAGGCCTGCCGCGGTGACGCGGCGACGGACGACCATCTCGATCATCGCCGCCGCGATCGGCGTGATCGCGATCTACCTGCTGACCTATCCCCTCCACGGGTACCGCGTGGCCATCGGATCCGACACGCCGGTCTACGAGTGGTGGGCGCGACACGCCGGCGCCGCCGGACTCGGCGACCTCGGGACCGGTGCGCGAGCCGGGATCGTCGGGCCGATCGCTGTGTTGTCCACGGTCACGGGCGTGGTCGAAGCCGAGGTCGTCGCGGCCCTGGGGCCGGTCCTGGCCGCCATCGTCGCGCTGGCCGCCGGGGCCCTGGTCGAGGTCGTGTGGGGTCGAAGCGCAGGACGATTCGCCCTGACCGTCGTGTTGACGGGGATGTACCTATCGCTGATGGCACCCGGCTACTTCTCGACGCTGGCGTTCGGCGCCGCGTTCATGGCGGGAATGGTCATGCTCGTCGTGGCCATCGACGACGAGACGACATGGATATCGATCGTGGCCGCCTCGCTGCTGTTCGGTGTCGCCGGGCTGTCCCACACGCTGTTCCTGGCGCTGGGCGCGGTCGTGGTCGGTGGCGGGGCCGTGGCCTTGGTGGCCCCCTCGCGACGGGCCTTGCGTGACGGCGTCCGATGGACGCGGACGCCTTTGCCCAGGGTCGGCGCCGCGATCGTCGGCGGTCTCGCCGTCGTCGCGGGAGGCCTGGGCCTGATGGGGTCGCTCGTCGGCCTGACCGGATCCGATGCGGTGGCGGTGACGGCGCGAGACACCCTGCTGCGCCGGCTGGGGTTCCATGGCTTCTTGGAGGACTCGTACCGCCGGAAGCTCATTCACGACTTTCCCTGGTATCGCGCGCTGACGGTCCTCGGCGCGGTGACCGCGCCGTTCGCGTCCCGTCGGGCTCGGCGCACGTTGCTGCGCGAGACCCGTGACGACATCGAAGAACCGCGCTCCGGCCGAGCCGTCGATGGGCCGACGCGATCGAGATTCTTCTGGGGAGCTATCGGGGCGTGGCTCGTCGTCACCGCCGTGGGCATGCTCGGGCTGGCGATGGGATTCGGAACGCCGGGGCAGCGGCTCGCGGCGTTCTGCCTGCCCCTGCCGATCTTGGCCGCAGTGGGGCTGTGGAGCGCGCTCGGCGAGGAGCCTCGACCGGGACGTGCGGTGCGGGCCACCGTCATCGCGGGGATCACTGCCGTGTACGTCGTCGTGGGTTGGATGGCCTGGAACCAACAGCGACCGCTGGCCACGCCGGCTGCCGTGGAGCAGGCGCGGGCCACCGGCGAAGCCCTGGGCGCTCAAACGGAGGGGACGCCGTTGGTGGTCGTCGTCGACAACCGAGGCGACAAGCCGAGCCTGTTCGTCGTTCGCGCGCTGAATTACGTGCGCGCGGCGGTCCCGGCCGCGCGAATCCCGGACGTTCACGTCTTCGTCGGAAGCGCCGGGGACTTCGTGGCCGGTCGACCGACGCTCACCGGGCAGCATGAGCACGACGCGATCGCCCGGTCGTTCTGGCGCGGGGTCCGGCCGCTCCTTCGGGACCGGCCACTGGTGGTTTCGCTACAGGGGTTCGATCCGAACGGATTCAGGGCTGCCGGGTCGCTCGCCGGCGCGACCCGCGTCGCCCCCGGGGTCGTGACGCTCCCGGGATTCGGCGGCGATCCGTGTGCGCCGGAGTGCGCTCCGCGGGCGTCCTCGCTCACCGAACCAGGTGGCGGTCCCTTCGGTCCACCCGCTCCGGTGTGGATCGGGGTCTTGGTGCTGCTGGTCCTCGGGCTGATCGGACTGCCCTGGGCCTGGAGCGTACTGCCTCGGCCAGGCGGTCCCGCCGTTGCCGTCGCACCGGCGTTCGGC
>JBHELE010000346.1:0-4405 GCA_046263235.1 Actinomycetota bacterium | reverse complement strand
CCTCAGGCCGGTCGAGGCCATCGACGACATCTGCCGGGCCCTCCGGGCGGGGAAGCACGTCGTCTCCACGTCGCTGCCCGCGTTCATCTATCCGCCGGCGGCGCCGTTCCGGGACCAGGTCGAGCAGATCGAACAGGCCTGCCGCGACGGCGACGTCTCGTGCTACGTGAACGGCATCGACCCCGGCTTCGCCAACGACGTGCTCCCGCTGACCCTGCTCGGGGTGTGCGAACGCGTCGACACGGTCAGGGTCATGGAGATCCTCAACTACGCGACGTACGACCAGCCCGAGGTCCTGTTCGACACCATGGGATTCGGACAGCCGCTCGACTCGACGCCCGTCCTGCTCTTGCCGGGGATCCTGTCGATGGTGTGGGGGCCGGTGGTGAAGCAGATCGCCGCGGGACTGGACGTCGAGATCGACGAGCTCCGTGACCTCCACGAGAAGGCGTCACTGGATCATCCGGTCGAGGCCGCGGGCCGAACGGTCGAGCCGGGCACGCAGGCCGGGCTCCGGTTCGAGGTGCAGGGTTTGGTCGGGGGCGAGCCGCGCATCGTGCTGGAACACGTCACCCGGATCGGCGACGACGTCGCTCCTCGGTGGCCCGCCCAGGGCGAGGGCGGCGGGAGGTACCGGGTCGAGATCACCGGCAACCCGAACATCGCCTGCGATCTGTTCATCCGGGGCGAGGACGGTGATCACAACACGGGTGGGCTGCTGGTGACGGCGATGCGCGTGTTGAACGCGATCCCTGCGGTGTGCGAGGCCCGCCCTCCGCGCCTCCTGAGCACGCTCGATCTCCCATTAGTCACCGGACGAGGTGGCGCGCGGCCCTGACGGGGGCCCACCGGTCGCGACCTAGAATCGCGTGGTGGACTGGGCCGGCTGGGCCACGTTCGGGTTCGTCGCCACGGTGATCCTCACCGGGATCATGACCGGCAGCCAGCTGCTCGGACTGTCCCGCATGGACCTGCCCGTCATGCTCGGGACGATCTTCGTCGAAGACCCGGACGCCGCTCGAGCGGTGGGCTTCGTCATCCACCTGGCCAACGGGCAGGTCTTCGCCCTGCTGTACGCGGGCGCCTTCGCGTTGATCGGGCACGCGTCGTGGTGGCTGGGGGCGCTGTTCGGCGCGCTGCACGGCCTGGCCGCCCTGACGGTGATCGTGCCGCTCCTTCCGGCCATTCACCCGCGGATGGCATCCGAGCGGTCGGGGCCGGAGCTTCGGACCGTCCTGGAGCCGCCGGGCCCGCTCGGGCTGAACTACGGGCGAGAGACGGTGCTGTTCACCGTGGTCGCGCACGTCGCCTACGGAGCGGTGTTGGGCGGATTCCTCAACCCCCGCTAATTTCCCGCAGCGCCAGGGCCGCCTGCACCAACGAGGCGTGGGTGAGCGCCTGGGGGAAGTTCCCGAGATGCTCTCCCGTGGACGGATCCATCTGCTCCGCGTAGAGCCCGAGGTCGGTCGCCCGCGCGCACAGCTGATCGAATAGCTTCGCCGCTTCGTCGACCGCGCCGGTCCGGGCCAGCGCCGCGACGAGCCAGAACGAGCACGGCAGGAACGCGGCCTCCCGTCCCGGCAGTCCATCGGTGCCCGGGCGATAGCGGTACAGCAACGGCCCACGGGCGGAGAGCTCGTCGCGGATCGCCCGGACCGTTCGAACCACCGGGTCGGCATCGGGCGGGTCGAAGTCCAGCGTCGGAAGGACCAGCAGGGCCGCGTCGAGCTCCGGCCCACCGAACGACCGGACGTACGCGCCGCGCCTCGAGTCGATGCCGCGCTCCCGGATGGCGGCGGCGAGCGCGTCGCGTTCCCGCCGCCACCGATCGACCCGTCGCCGCCGGGTCCGAAGCGTCGTCGCGATCCGAAGCGCCCGGTCGAGCACGACCCAAGCCATGACCTTCGAATGGACGTACTGCGCGGGGCGGTCGCGCATCTCCCAGATGCCGGCGTCCTCGTCCCTCCACCGCTTCGCCACGAAGTCGGCGAATGACGCCATCGCTCGCCACGTCGCCCTGTGGATGCCCTGTCCGGAACGAACCATGGCCCACGCGGCGTCGAGCACCCATCCGTACACGTCGAGCTGGTGCTGTCGCGCCGCGGCGTTTCCGACGCGCACCGGCCTGCTCCCCCGGTAGCCGGGAACGCCGGGAACCTCCCGCTCGGCCACGTCGGGCTTGCCGTCCAGCGAGTACAGGACCTTCATCCGGGGCCGGCTCAGGCGGCTCGCCACCAGCAGCCAGTGCAGGAACGAGTGCGCCTCGTCCTTCATCCCGGTGGCCAGGAACCCGGCGATCCCGATGCTGGCGTCGCGGGGCCAGGCATATCGGTAGTCCCAGTTGCGGGTTCCGCCCATCTCTTCCGGCAGGGAGGAGGTCGGCGCCGCCACGGGCGCCCCCGACGGCGTGTACGTGAGCAGTCGCAGCGTGATGAGGCTTCGGATGACCGCGTCGGCGTGCGGCCCGTCGTAGTCGATCCGCGACGACCAGTCGCGCCACCATCGATCGGTCTCCTCCAGCAGATCGAACGCCCGGTCGGGATGGACGAACACCAGAGGCCCGCGGTCGGTCATCCCGAATGCGAACGTCACCGGATCGTCCGGTTCGACCGTGATCCGCACGGGGGGCCCCGGCTCGATCGAGATGGCCGGCGCCGCCTGCAGGGACATCGCCATCGCGCCCCGGCGGAACACCAGGCGCTCGCCAGCGCGGGTCGGGTCCAGCCGTCGCGCTCCCAGCCCGTCCCGGGGGTCGAAGACGACCTCCGCGGAGACCGGTCCGCCCCGGGCTTCCAGGCGCCGCACCACCAGCGCCTGGGGGAGCAGCCTCCCGGCAACCCGGAGCACCATCCCCTCGGTCAGGGTCGCCTCGGCGCCGTTCGTCCGCCACGTCGTCTCCAGCACGGCCGAGCGTTCGCGGTACCGGCGGCGGACGAGGTCGGCGCCCTCCACCCGGACGACGAAGCGTCCCGCGGCCTCTCCCCCGATGAGGCATCCGAACACCGGATCGGAATCGAATCGCGGAAGGCACAACCAGTCGATCGAACCCGCGGACGAACACAGGGCGGCCGTCCGGCCGTCACCGATCAGCCCGTAGTCCCCGATCGGCGGTTCGGCCTGGCGAGAGGTCACCCCGAGGCCGTCATCGGTCGACCCTGGTGGGCGGCTCGAGCGCGTACCGCAGGAACAGGTACGACTCGCTCCTTCGCGCGCTGAGGAGGCGCGTCCCGAGCCTCGTTCCGGGGAGGAGGTCGACCCCGGCGGCCAGACCGGGCCGCGGCCGGTCGCGCCCGCCTCCCGCCACGAGCGGAGACACCGTCAGGAACAGCTCGTCCACCACGCCGGCCTCGAGGAGCCGTCCCATCAGCCGGGGCCCGCCCTCGGCGAGGATCCGTCGAAACCCCCGCTCGGACAGGATCGACATCATCCGTCCGACGTCGACCTCTCCCGACCCACCGACCTCGACCACGTCGAACCCCTCCGCCTCGACGTCCTTCAACGTGGTCACGCCCGCCGCCGTGGTGACGACCAGCGTGTCGCGGAGCTTCTCGGAAGATCCGTCGATCTTCCCCGACGAGGACACCACGACCTGTTTCGGTCGATCGGGCGCGCCCAGCCTCGCCCGGAGGTCGGCGAACGCCGCCGCGGCCGGCGCGTAGCCCTGCTCCGCGGTCCACGGTCCGGGGTGGGCCCGGAACGTCCCGGCGCCGACCACGACGACATCAGCGCATGCCCGGAGCAACCCCAGGAGGAACCGATCGGCCGGGTGACCGCCGCTGATGATCGGGGACGACACCGAGACCTCCGGGATGTCCGCGACGCCGTCGACGGCGGCGACGAAGTTCGCGAACACCACGTCCTCGGCCAGCCCGAACTGGCCGTAGGCATCTTCGAGCTCATGCGGCAACTCGAACCGAGGGAGACCCGGCTCTTCGAACAACGTCTCGAACCGGGGCCCCGTGGTCATCGCCGGGCCGGCGGGGCCGAGCGGCGACGAGGCCCGTCAGCGGTCGCGGCAGACCGCGAGGAATTCATCGCGGATGGACCGGTCCTGCTCGTAGCTCCCTCGCCAGAACGATGTCCACGTCCGCGATTGCTCCTCGCGAACACCGCGCATCTGCGTGCACAGATGCACGGCTTCCAGGTGCACGGCCACGCCGTGAGGTTGCAGGAGCTGAACCAGCAGGTCGGCGATCTCGGTGCCCATGCGCTCCTGCACGGTGAACCGGCGGGCGAACAGCCGAACCAGTCGGGTCAGCTTCGAGATTCCGATGATCTGCTCGTGCGCGATGTAGCCCACGTGGGCCCGGCCGAAGAAAGGCAGCGCGTGATGCTCGCACAGGGAGAAGAATGAGATCGGACCCTCGACGATCTGGCTGATCGTGCAGTCCGGACCGCCCCGGCA
>JBHELE010000345.1:0-5578 GCA_046263235.1 Actinomycetota bacterium | reverse complement strand
CGCCGGAGGTCGGACCCGTGGAGGGCGCCGGTCAGGGCGCGGCGGGGCTCGACCGCTGCACCGCGCACGTGATGAAGATCTATCCCGAGCAGGGGCTCGCCACCATCGCGTGGTACGCGCTCGGCACGCGCGTCCTCGACCTCTCCGGGCTTGTCGGGCTCTCCGCTGGGGTGACAGAGGAGATGGGGTCACTGGGGACCGGGATCCGCGAGGTGGCATACGCCCACTTCGATGACGGGGACGTGTGGGCGACGAAGACCAACCGGATCAGCGAGGACGGGACGTTCTACGTCTACGCCGCCGACACCGCCCGGATGCTCGACGTCTTCCACGTCGACCTCAGCGCCGAGACCGGGTAGGACGCCTGCACCCCCGGCCGTAACCACGACCCGCCATGGGCGGCTTGGTCGAACCAGCGAGCTTCACCGCTGGGAGTCCGCTTCACTTCCAGTACGGAACCGAACTGGACGTCACTACGAGCTCGTCGATGGCGGCAGCGGGGATGTCGTCGAGCGCGAGGAGAGCAGCCGACAACCAGCAGTAGAGGCCATGGACCTCCCACGCCAGCCTGACGCCGTCGGTGTATACGTCGACGCCGTCGATCCGGCGCAGCGGCGTGTACCCCTCGTCGGCGATCGCATCGCGAAGGGGCGTCTCCTGCCATCCCTCGGGCTCGAAGGCCCAGAAGTGGTACTCGATTCCGTTGGCCCGAGCCTCTAGAGCGCTGCCCGTGTCCCCGATGAGTTCGTGCCCCGCTCGCGTCACAACCTTGCGCGCCCAATCCGCCGTGGGGCAGTGGTCTGCCCACGGACCGTACTGGCAGCCTCCGGGGCTGGCCGCCCGCTCCGGCGTGGCGGACGCCGGTTCCTGGGTCGGTGACGCCCGCTCCGCCGTGACCGGCTGGGGCTCGCTTGCCCCGCAGGCTCCGGTGAGCACGCTCAGTCCGGTCGCCAGGATCAGGCTTCTCACGCTCGTTCGACGTGGGTGCCAGGCGTCCGGTTCACGGACTCGATCCGCTGCCGACCCGAGGTCAACGGACCGTCCTATGCCTGAGACGCCGAGCGCTCACGGCGGTGTCACCCTCCGTGAGCGCTCCGAAGCGTCCCTCGTCAGCGGACGGTGATCGTCGCCTCCATCGTCGGGTGGATGGCGCAGAAGTACGTCACTGTCCCCGGCTGATCCAGCGTCGCGGAGAAGGACTTCCCTTGGCCGAACGGGCCAGAGTCGAACGAGTCGTCCTTCGCCGTCACGGTGTGCTCGGCCGGGTCATCGTTCGTCCAGGTGACCTCGGTGCCCGCGTCCACAACTAGCTTCGACGGCTCGAAGGCGAACCCCTCGATGGCGACCGCGTTGGGCGCGCCACCGGCCGGCTCCTGACGGATGAGCGGAGCGTCCGGACGCACCTCGAGCAGGATCTCCATCCCGAGGTCATCGTGGCCGTCCACCCAGCATTCGACCTTGTACAGACCGGGCCCGAGCTCCAGCGGGAACCGGATCGTCTTCCCCGGTGCGATCGCGCCGGTCTCGATCTTGAATCCGTCGTCGCCGCCACCGCCGGGGCCGCTGTTGTCGTCGTCGCCCCCCTCGGCCTCCATCTCGAAGCCGTGGACGAGCTTGCCGCCGTTGTGCACCACGAACGTCACGTGCCCCGGCCGGATGGCCGGCGCCTCCAGGGTCACGGCGTACTCGCCGAACCCGACCTCGAAGCCGCCCTGGCGGGGATCCACCCGGCGCGGCTTCGATGACTTCGACGCGCTTTGCGCCGGCGACCCCTGCTCCGCCGGCGAGTCTCCCTCCGCCTCCTGCCCCAGCGTCACCTGGGTCGGGGGCGGCGTCCCGGCGGGGCCGCCGCACGCCGATGCGAGCGCGGCGGCCACCGCCAGTCCGACGAATGCCTGATACCGCCTCACTGGACGGTCAGGGTCCCTTCCATGCCCTGCGCCTCGTGATACTCGCAGACCATGCGGTACTCGCCCGGCTCGAGGTCGATCGTGACGGTCGAGCTCGCACCCGCCTCGACGTCCTGGTCGATCCCGTCCACGGTCAGGTTGTGGATAGCCTCCCCGTCGTTGACGAGCTCGAGCTCCGCGCCCGAGCTCACCGTCAGGTCGGCAGGCTGGAACGCGTTGTCCACCATGGTGAGCGTCGTCGCTCCGGCGCCGGTATCGGCGCCGGTCCCGCCGGTATCACCGGCGTCTCCACCTCCACCGCAGGCGGCCAGGATGCCGGCCGCGGCCAGGCTCAATCCGATGCGAGCGAAACGGTTCATGGCACCTCCCTCTCTGGTCCCCTCCAAGATGTGCGGCGAACGTTGGCCGTTCCTAAAGAGAACCTGAGGGTTTTCTCAGGTCCGATCGCCTCCGAGTGAGCGGGGGACTCAAGGATCCGTCCGCCGATGACGATGCGCCTATGGAGACCCCGTCCGACGAGCGGAAGGACATCCCTTGCCACGGCGCCCAGCGCCCGAACGGTATATGCACCGTTCCACTAGCTCGCCACGGCTCGTCGGCACGAGCCGTCCCGCGACGGTGGCCGCCCTCATGTCCGCGATGGCCGCGATTCTGCTCGTGGCCTCGCCCCAAGCGGACGCGTCGAGAACCCGCCGCGGCGGGGAGGCGCCCGGCGCATCGGGGCCACGAGAGTCGGGGCAACTTCCGCCGGACGACCCGGAGCGGGGGCTCGTCTACCGGGGGCTCCACCGCCCGGCCGACAGCGCGTGCCCGCCAGGGCTGTACGAGGTGCGCGACTCGGATGGTGGCTTGCGCGGCTGCACGCACGGGCCGGATGCAGCGCCCGCCGGAGTCGACGTCGGCGAGCCCCTCACCGTGGCGGAGATGCCGGCGCCGGCTTCACCGGCTGTCCCAGTCTGCGACGGCGACGGGGTCTCGGGGAACCGGGTGGAGCTTATCTACGGTTACCCGGCCGACGGAACCGACCGCTACTCGACGATCGAGCCGCTGATCCAGGGCTGGGCCTCCTCGAATCTCGAGGACGTCTTCGCCGATAGCGCCGCTGAGACCGGCGGCATGCGGCACGTGCGCTTCGTCCATGACGCCGCCTGCCAACCCGTGGTCGCCAAGGTCCAGTTCTCATCCACTGGGGACGATTCGTTCGGGAACACGATTGAAGAGCTCCAGGACGCCGGGTTCACCAGCCATCAGCGGAAGTACATCGTGTGGATGGATGCGGCCGGTCCCTATTGCGGGATCGGCCAGTTATTCGACGACGACCAGCCGGGCGCGGGCAATCTCCACAATGGCCATCCCGACGTGTGGGGGCTCGTTTCGCGCATCGACTCCGGATGCTGGGGACTCGACGCGTGGACCCCGGTGGAGGCGCACGAGCTGGCGCACACCATGGGGGCGGTGCAGGCGTCCGCCCCGCACGCCACGAATGTCGACCCGTACCCCGCCGGGCTGACACTGCACCGACGACTACGACGTCATGTGCTACGACGACGACGGCGAAGGGCCATCCGATGTCGAGATCGTGTGCTCGGACACGACCCACGAGCGGGTGCTCGACTGCAACCACGACGACTATTTCTCGACGGATCCGGCGGCGGGGAGCTACCTGGACACGCACTGGAACCTCGCCGACAGCAGCTTCCTCAACGCGATCGATCCGGGGACGACGCACACGCTGACGGTCGTGACCAGCGGCTCCGGGTCCGGAACGGTGACCTCGGCGCCAACGGGGATCGCGTGCCCTGGCGATTGCTCGGAGGGCTACGCCAGTGGCCAGACCGTCGTCCTTACCGCTTCCCCCGTGGCGGACTCGGTATTCACCGGTTGGTCGGACGCCTGCTCGGGGACCGGCTCTTGTTCCGTCAGCATGACACTCGATCGCTCGGTGACGGCAACCTTCACGCAGGCGCCAGCCGTGGCGATCTCGATCGTCAAGAAACCGCCCGGCCTGCCGTTCACGGTGACCTGGGCGGATTCGCGCCCGGCCGGGTTCGTGTTCGACGTGAAGTACAAGGTCGGGGCGGGCTCCTGGAAGAACTGGAAGACGGACGGGACGGCGCTCTCGGGGGTTCGGCAAGGCTGGCAAGCCCGTGACGGTCAAGGACGGCAAGACGTACAGGTTCAAGGCCCGCTGGCAGTACGGCTCGACGAGGGGCGCCTGGTCCCCGACGCGGTCCTTCAGCCCGTAGCCGAACTCGTCCGGCAGACCTGGCCGGTTACCGGTTCCACTGGTACTGGGGGGCACCCTCCAGGGCTCGAAGGCGGTTGGACAGCACCTTGAGGATCTGGCGGGCCACGAACGGCACGTCGTCCAGGAGCTGGTCGAAGTCGGACGGCTCGATCATCCACAGCTCCATCTCGTTCTCCGCCCTGACCGTCGCGCTCCGTGGACCCTGGTCGATGAGCGCCATCTCCCCGAAGAAGTCGCCATCGGCTAGGCGGGCCAGCTCCTTCCCGCCGAGCGACACGCTGGCCGTCCCCCGCTCGATCACGTAGAAGGCCCCGCCGGGCTGGCCCTCCTCCATGAACACCTGGCCGGCGCTCGCCGAGACGTGCTTGGCCAGGCGGGTGATCCGGTCGAGCTCCTGGGCCGTGCAGGCGGAGAACAGGGGCACCTGGGCCAGGAGCTCCCTGGTCTTCCCTCTCATCTCAACCCCCCTTCTGGGCCTTGACCGCCTCCGTGACCTTGGGGACGATCTTCAGGGCGTCGCCGACGACGCCGACATCCGCGATCTTGAGAATCGGGGCGTCCGGGTCCTTGTTGATGGCGATGATCCGCTTGGACTCCTTCATCCCGACCATGTGCTGGGTCGCGCCGCTGATCCCTACGGCGATGTAGACGTCCGGCTTCACGGTCGTCCCGGTCTGGCCGATCTGCATCGCGTACGGCACCCACCCGGAGTCGACCACGGCGCGGGTGGCGCCCACCGCCGCCTTGCCGATCGACTCCGCCAGCTCGCGCAGGAGCTCGAAGTTCGACGGGTCCTGCAGCCCGCGGCCGCCGGAGATCACCACCGGCGCCTCCTCCAGCTTGGGACCGGTGGCGGCCTCCTCGTGGCGCTCCGCCACGTTCGGCCGCTTGAGCTCGTCGGGGACGTCGGTCGGGACGTCGACGACCTCCGCCGTGCCGCCCGACGGCTCCGGCTCGAACGACTTGGGGCGGACCACGACGAGCTTCGGGTCGGGGCCCTCGAGGCTCACGTCGACGATCTTCGTCCCGCCGAAGATCTGGGTCTGCCCCTTGTCCGCCCCGAGGATGTCGGTGGCGTTCGACAGCAGCGTCGAGCCCGTCCGGGCTTGGAGCCGCCCGGCCACGTCGCGGGCGACGTAGGTCATGGCGAACAGGATCATGCCCGGCCGGTGCTCCTCGACCAGCCGGTGGAGCGTGTGGACGCACGGCTGGGCGAGGTGGTCCGTGTAGACGGCGTCGTCCCCCGCGTACACGCGCTGGGCGCCGTACTCCCCTAGCGTCGGCGCCACCTCCGTCGCTCCCGGCCCCAGCAGCACGGCCTCCGTCTCGCCGAGCGACCGCGCCTTCGTGAGCAGCTCGAGCGTGGTCGGGTGGGCCTTCCCTTCGAACAGCTCTCCGTACACCCAGAAGGCGGCCATCA
>JBHELE010000344.1:0-4153 GCA_046263235.1 Actinomycetota bacterium | reverse complement strand
CCAAACGATCGCCGGCACGCATGGTCGAGTTGCGAACGATTCGGTCGGTCTCGATGAACCCGGTTACGGCCATGCCGTACTTCGGTTCCGGGTCGTGGATCGAATGCCCACCCACGATGCTGACCCCGGCCTCGCCGGCGACCGCCGCGCCCCCTTCCAGAACCCGCGCCAGGAGCTCGATGGGGAGCTCCTGGATCGGCCAGGCCACCAGATTGAGCGCCGTGACCGGCCGCCCTCCCATCGCGTAGACGTCGGAAAGCGCGTTCGCCGCGGCGATCCGGCCCCAGTCGTACGGGTCGTCGACGATCGGCGTGAAGAAGTCCACGGTCTGGACCAGCCCGAGACCGCCCGGCAACGCGTACACGGCGGCGTCGTCCCCCGTCGCCGAGGACACCAGGATCTCTGGAGGAAACGTGGGCGGAGACAGCCGCGCGAGGCCGTCCTTCAGATCGGTCGCCGCCAGCTTGCACGCGCACCCGGCGCCGTGGCTGAACTGCGTCAGCCGAACCGTCTCAATCGCCTTCGCCACACAGCCTCCCGCGTTGTCGCGCGAATTAGCTCTAGAGCAAGTGTGAGGCGATTATCGGCCGAACCGCAATCTGTATCGGGGATAGCGAGGGCTTTTGGTTCGTCGAGAAGAAGAGTCATTGCCCTTGGTATACGGCGCAAGGCTTTCCGCCACGCCCCGGAGGTCCGAGAGCGTGATCGTCCGGTCCGCCGTTATCCCGACCAATACGCCACCTTCCACGAACTCCACGAGTCCACCGTGGCTCTGGTTGGGGTCTTTGGCTGGGTCGAAGAGAAGGGCCACATGTCCCCGGACCTCGCCGACCTGGAATGACGGATTTTCCTTGGCCATCGCGAGAAAGACCGACTCGGGATCCGCCACTGCACCCTTGTCCATGATTAGCGTGATACCTGTTTCAAAGCGAACTGACACTTCAGTTGCGCAGGCACGGACTTCCGCGACGATCGATTCATTGGCCAACTCGTCGTGGGGCACGAGTAGAGCAAACGGCGCCCGCTCGCTCGCGGCATCCAGGGAGATGACCTCGGCACAACCGGCCGGCAGGTCGGCGCCTGGCGTCAACCCGGTCGCTACACCACCGGACTCACTCCGGGACGGCCCGCCTCGTCCAATCGAAAGTGAGGCGATACTGAGGACAGCTACTCCGGCAACGATTCCAAGGACGGCGGCGATCCGTCGCGACCTCTCAACACGCATTGCTCGTCCCACGTTCCACGTAGTGCTCGGTGACTGTGACCTGATCACACCTGAAATCGCCGTCGTTGTCGAAGTATAGGTTCAGAACACCCCAGTTCGAATAGTTCCCGTTCACCTTCATTTCACGGTGATGCGATCCAGAACATCTGGCTTACCGTCAATCGTCCCGGCGCCCATCACCGGATGCAGAGGCCGAAGAAGCAGTGTCCGCGCGCCGCGATGTAGGCCACGCCGGCGGCCGTATCGATGAGGAAATGCGCCACGACCAACGGCCACGTTCGGCGCCACCGGAGGAAGATCCACCCGAACAGCAGCCCCAGCAGCAGGTTGCCGACGAATCCGCCCCACCCCTGATACAGGTGGTACGACCCCCGGAGGACCGCGCTCGTGGCCAGGGCCGCGGCCCCGCCCACGCCCAGCTGGCGGAGCCTCCGGATGAGATATCCGACGACGATCACTTCCTCCAGCAGGGCGTTCTGGGCCGAACCGAACACCAGGACGGGGATCGTCCACCAGTGGCCCAGGGGCGGTACCGGGATGACCGATCGATTCACGTCGAGGGCGATCGCTCCGAGATACAGCCCCAGTCCGGCCGCCGACACCGCCGCGGCCAGGACCAGTCCCCATCGGACGTCCGCGCCGATCGCACGGGTGGACAACCCGAACGCGTCCCATGGCTCCCGGCTCCGGCGGATCAGGTGAAGGACCAGCGCCACAGGGGCCAGGGCGAACACGATCGAGACGAGCTGCCGCGCCAGGTCGAGGCTCGGGAACAGGGCCACGGCGACGGACGGCGTGACCGGCGCCTCGAGCAGCGATAGCAGCGCATCGACCGCGCTGTGCAGGAGCGACAGCGCGAGCACCACGGCCACCTCTTCGGTCAGCGTCCGGCGGTCGATGGTGGCCGCCTCGTCGCTGATCAGCTCGGGTTCGGAGGCGCCGGTTCGCATCGCTGACCGAAGACTCTAGGCCGGAGGCGGCGGCATCCGGCGTCGGATGGGAACGGTGACGGGCCGAGCTACAGCGGCGGGCTTACGTAGGCGGCCCCAGCATGCCTCGCCAAATCTGGCCATCGCAGCCGAGCGTGAGTCTCGACGAAATCCGCTGACCGCAGTACCATCGGGAGAAATCCGATCTGCCCGATCGGATTCAGCAAGGAGATACACATGGGTGACATCTCGCAGACACTGGACGTCCGCGGGCAGTCCTGCCCGCTCCCGGTGGTTCGCGCTTCCCAGGCCATCAAGCAGCTCCAGGCGGGCCAGCTTCTGGAGGTGCTGGCGACCGACCCCGGATCGCTGACGGACTTCCCGGCGTGGGCGAAGACCACCGGGAACAAGATCGTGGAGCACGACCAGGACGACGGCGTCTTCCGCTACGTCGTCCGCAAGGCCTGAGGAGGGGACATGGCCGAGTCGACCGGGGCCGCCGAGCAGGTGAACAACGGGGCGCCCGAGAAGCAGAACAAGATGACGATCATCGCGGCGAGCGGTGATCTGGACAAGATCTGGCCCACGCTCATCCTCGCCACCACGGCCGCCGCGTGCGGCATCGAGGCGGTCGTGTTCTTCACGTTCTGGGGGTTGTTCGCCTTGGTCAAGCCGGGCCGCCGAACCGGTTCGAACTGGATGACGAAGATGCTCTCGGTGATGAACCCCGGCAGCGCGGAGAAGGCGAAGCTGTCGAAGCTGAACATGGGCGGAGCGGGCCCGTGGATGATGAAGAAGATCGCGAAGGACTACAAGACGATGACGCCCGACGAGCTGCTGGTCCTCGCCCAGGAGATGGGCGTTCGGTTGCTCCCCTGCCAGATGACCATGGACCTCATGGGCCTGAAGTCGGACGACCTCATCGACGGGCTGCCCCAGCCGGTGGGCGCCGCGGCGGCGCTCCTGGAGATGAACGAGTCCTCGATTCAGCTGTTCATCTAGCGACGCGCCGTCCCTACCCCAAGTTCACCGGACCGTCCGCGCGGTCATCGGGGGGCTTCGACCTCCCACACCCGCAGCCTCCACAGCTGCCGGCTCCCTCGGCGAATGAGATCGACCACCCCGGAATCCCGGAGCCGCCGGACAACGTTGCTCTCGGCGATCTTGCCGGGCAGCGGGAGCAGACGCTCGCGAAGCTGACGCATGCGACCGTCGCCGAAGATTCGGCGCGCCGTGCGAAGGACCGCCCCTTCGTCCTGGATGGACGCGGTCGGGAGGTACAGGCGCCCTCCCGGGGCGAGATGGTCCGCCGCCTGCTCCAGCATGGCCATGGGCACCTCCGCTCCGGTCGGGCCTCCGCTGTACCCGCCCGGAAACCACCCGGACAACGCGGCGATCTCGTCCGGGATCCCCGACACGTCGCCGATGACGACATCCGCCTGCAGTCCGTCCAGGGGTTCGAACAGGCTGCCGTGATGGATGTGGACGATCGATTCCATCCCGAGGCGCTCGGCGTTTCGGCGGGCGAACTCCACACCTTCGGGGTTGATCTCCGTCCCGTGAACCTCTGCGGCCCCCATGCGCGCGGCGACGAACGACAGGACCCCCGAGCCGCACCCGACGTCGATGACCCGGTCCCCGGGCCCGACCTTCAGGCTCTCCGCGACCTCGCGGCTCGTGTGGGTCGGGGCGAACGTGTGCTCGCCCACGAGCAGCGTGAACGGCCCACCGGGGCCGGTCCACTCGAACGCGTGCGGGCGGTCGTGCTCGTTCATTCGCGGCAGCATGTACCCGAGGTCGCCGTTGTGCAAAACAAGCAGTTTCGCATTCCAAACACATACCGGATCGGGGGCGGGTGTGCTCGATCCGCCGCGCGGCGTACCCTGGGGGCGATGTCGATCGTGGAGCGCCGCCGAGGGACCCACGAGGTCCTGAACCAACCGCCTCCCCTCGACGGATATGACCTGTTCGAGCAGGACCAGGTTCTCCGGGAGGGCGT